>DOVG01000216.1 GCA_003520205.1 Lachnospiraceae bacterium | reverse complement strand
TTTGACACTTATGTCATAAAATAATTATTGTATTTTATTGAAAGGATCACTATACTTATGCCGTTAATAAAATTATAAAGAGATGAATTATGAATATAAGATTAGACAAATATCTTGCTGATACAGGATTCGGAACGAGAAATGAAGTCAGAGCACTTGTCAGATCCGGAGTAGTTACCGTAAATGGAGAAAGATGTAAGGACAGCTCCATGAAGGTAGATACGGATTCGGATAGTATTTCGGTCGGAGGACAGCAGTTAAGCTATTCGGAATACGAATACTATATGCTTCATAAACCGGCAGGAATTATTACAGCATCGCGTGATAAGAAAGAGAAAACTGTATTAGATTATATAAAATCAAAGAAAAGAAGAGATCTTTTTCCGGTTGGAAGGCTTGACCGTGATACTGAAGGGCTGCTTCTTATTACCAACGATGGTGAACTGGGGCATAGGCTTCTGTCTCCGGACAGGCATGTAGAGAAGTGCTACGCGGCTATAGTAGAAGGGGTGGGACCACGGGATATAGTGGAAATCTTTGAAAGAGGAATAGATATTGGCGATGATAAGAATACAAAGCCGGCAAAGCTAAGACGTTTTTCTGATATGGAAAGCTTTCAGATAAGCTATAATGACGACATTATAATAGACAGGTATAATGCTTTACTTGAAAACCGGGATGATGCGTCTTCAGAACTGTCTATATATGAAATAAAGATAACCGAGGGACGTTATCATGAGATAAAACGAATGTTCGAGGCAGTGGGCTGTAGTGTCGTATATCTGAAAAGATATTCTATGGGAAGTCTGGTGCTTGACAAAAGCCTGGCTCCGGGTGAATATAGACAGCTCACAGATGAGGAAATAAGCAGCCTTAAAAGTAAATTCTGACATTGATAATTGAGATAAAAAACTTAGAATCGTAGGAATCCATAATGGAAAGTGAAAAATTGAAATTAAAAAGAAATCCAAGTATAGAACTTCTCAGAATACTTATGATGCTTCAAATCATATTTCTGCATGTGGCAGAATATGGTGAGTATACAGATGTGGCTCTTCAGATGGAAGGGAGAGTTGAACTTACATACTGGATAGTATGGCTTATGTGCAGATGTCCTGTGTATATGTTTGTTATTATTACAGGATATTTTATGAGTAATCGAAAAGAACTGTTTAATATAGACAGGCTGCTTAGGTGCTATCTTCCAATGCTGTTCTACTCTATAACTATACCGCTTTTATATATGATAATCAGACATAAGAAGCTTCCGACAGATACTATGGTAAAGGCTTATTTTCCATTCCTGTCAAGGACATGGTATTTCATGACGCTTTATCTTCTTATTCTGCTAATCTCACCATTTCTTAATAAAATGGTTTCAGAACTGACGAGAAAGCAGTTTTTATATCTCATAGGAATATGTTTCTTTATCTTTTCTATATGGCAGCCTATAAGCATGATAGAACCCTTTAAGGGAATTATAGGAATTCAGAAGATACTGTCTACTCAAGGAGGAAAGAGCCTGTATGATTTTATATATATGTATCTGCTGGGTGCATATATGAGAAGGTATCATATCTTTAAGAAGCATGAAAATGAAACAGATAGTATATGGGATAAACCATTTATATATCTTATCTCATTTGTATTACTTGGGCTTATAAATGTATTACTTGTATATCTGTATCCTGATGAGAAGATAGAAACGGTAGTTGCATTTAATGATAATCCTATAGCAGTTATGCAGTGTACGGTGCTTTTTAGATTCTTTGAGAAGATAGATATGAGACAGCATTTACGTATAGGAAAGGTCATAAATACCATCAGCGCCGGAAATCTGGGAATATACATGATTCATGAGCATCCGATTATCAGAAATCTCATATGGAATGAAATATTTCCTATAGGAAACAGCAGATTTTATCAACAGAAATTCTATTTGTTACAAGTAATACTCATCATTTTACTGGTTTATGGAATGTGCTGGCTTATTGATTTTGCCAGAAAAATGTTGTGGGTTCCAATAAAAAAGCTTTTAAATGTTACCCTTTGAATATAATTTTCAAAGGGTAAATTTTTTTAAAAAGTTTTTGTCACAAACTGATGCTTTAGAAAGTTATTATGGGTGTAAGAACAAAACGTACGGATAAAGCTTACAAAGATGGAAAAAGTATTATTTAGATGAAAGAGGTATAAAAATGCAGATGGCAAAAAAACAGGTTAAATTCATCGAGGCCTGTTACAGACTGTACGAACAGAAGATGTATTATGTAGCATACAGCATCCTACATGATGAGGGAAAAGCAGAGGATGCGGTGCAGGATGCTTTTCTGAAGCTGATGAAGCATGAAGTACAGTTTGACAGAGCGGACTCAGATGATTGTAAGAGATATATAATAACAGTTATAAGAAATGCTGCTATTACTATCTATAATAAAACAAAAAAAGAAAGTGAATATATGTATCTGACTGATAAAGATGAAAGAGTTGAAGCTGCTGTAGAAATGGATCAGGAATCAGATACAGACTGGAAGTCACTTATGAACTGTCTTCCTGAAAAGTACTATGAGGTTGTTGAGTATCTGGTTATCAGAGAATATACGACAAAAGAAACAGCCTTAAAGCTTAACATCACAGAGGCAAATGTACGAAAGAGATATGAGCGTGCCAAACAGATGATGAGAGATTATATGAAAGACAGAGGAATATATGCAGAACAATCTGTTATTTGCCAATGATAAGAAGGAGAATCAGCCATGAATAAGAATTTTGATAAAAACGAAAATAGTCTTCAGGACATGAGCATAGAAGAGTTTGATGCTATAGATGCAGGACTTGAGAGACATAAATTTTCAGATAAATATACCAGAAGAAAAGAACAGTATTTAAAGAATTACAGAAAAGAGATGCTTGGTTTTACATCACGTGGATTTGTAAAGGTTGCAGTTGCAGCAGCAGTCCTTATTATCGCAACACCTGTTGCAGTGAATGCGGCTACAAATGGAGAGCTTTTCCAGAGACTCTGGGGTAATGCAGGAAAGAAAACTACTTCAAGTTATGAGCAGACCTTTGTTGAAGAAGAAAAGCTGGATGATAATGGTAAACCAAGTGAATATACAGTAACAATTCCTAAGGTTGAATATGTAGAAGCAGATGCTGAGAAGGCTGAAGAGCTTATAGGAAAAAATATAGCCAGCGAACCTACTGTAATCAAGATGGGCGATACTACTATGACTGTTATGTCGGTTACAAGAGATAAGAATGGTATAGTAGCGGAGTATACACTTGAGAAAGAAGGTGGAGTAGACTGCCTTAACTATAGCGAACTTGACAATATGACAAAAGGCGCATGGCTTAACGAAGATCAGAATCTCAGGTTTGCCTTTAGAGAAGGTTCAGGTAAGATATATGTAGATCAGGAAAAGTCAACAGAAGAAAAACTCTATTGCTATGAGTATATGGTTGATAACAGAGCTGGATTT
>DOVG01000209.1 GCA_003520205.1 Lachnospiraceae bacterium | reverse complement strand
TATTGTGAGAAGAGAGGCATAACAAAGAGACGTGCAGAGGTCGAGCGACTTGCTAAGGGTTGTGTGGATGTAAAGAGAACCACGGGACAGCATCCCGGTGGTATTATTGTTATGCCTGATACTGAAGAGATATACAGCTTCACGCCGGTTCAGAAGCCTGCTAACGATATGACGGTAGATACGATTACAACACATTTCGATTATCATTCTATCGAACATAATCTTCTCAAATTTGATATTCTGGGACATGATGATCCTACCATGATAAAAAGACTTGAGGACCTTACGGGAATCAAAGCGACTGATATACCTCTTGATGATAAGAAAGTTATGTCACTTTTTAAGAGTACGGATGTGCTCGGAATAAAACCGGAGGATATGAATGGAGTGCCGCTGGGCTCTCTTGGTATCCCTGAATTTGGAACTGAATTTGCTATGCAGATGCTTATAGACGCTGATCCGCAGAGCTTTTCGGATCTTGTCCGTATAGCAGGACTTGCACATGGAACAGATGTATGGCTTGGAAATGCCCAGAAGCTGATTCAGGAAGGTAAGTGTAAGCTGTCATCTGCTATCTGTTGTCGTGATGATATTATGGTTTATCTTATCTATCAGGGACTTGATCCAGGAGATGCATTTACTATCATGGAGAGAGTACGTAAGGGACTTGTTGCGAAGGGAAAATGTAAGGAATGGCCGGACTTCCGTAAGAAGATGGAAGAGCACGAAGTGCCAGACTGGTACATCTGGAGTTGTGAGCAGATAAAGTACATGTTCCCGAAAGCACACGCTGTTGCGTATGTAATGATGTCATGGCGAGTAGCTTACTTCAAGATATACTATCCGCTGGCGTATTACACGGCTTATTACAGTATCAGAGCGGATGCATTTTCCTATGAGGTTATGTGTCAGGGAGAAGAACATCTGGACAGTGTAATGGCTGAATACATGGCTAAGGATAAGAATCAGATGTCAGCTAAAGAGCAGCTTCTGTACCGTGATATGAAGCTTGTTAAGGAAATGTATGCCAGAGGCTTTGAGTTCCTGCCAATCGATATCTATAAAGCAAAAGCAAACAGATTCCAGATAATCGATGGAAAGATCATGCCAAGCTTCCTTTCAATCGAAGGAATGGGTGAGACAGCTGCCCAGCAGCTGGAGGATGCAGCATCACAAGGACTCTTCCTCTCACAGCAGGAACTTAGAAACAGATCAAAAGTCTCCGGATCCGTCATAGACAAAATGGCTGAACTGGGAATTCTGGGCGACATGCCAAAGGATAGTCAGCTCAGTTTTGATTTCTTTTAGTTCGGATTCTTTTCGCGAGACATTTTATAAAAAGTGCATTTTTGGTCAAGACTATTGTTAGTTTCTATCATTTGTGTTACACTCATGTGGTGGGAACGGTTCCCCTTGAGATTACGAGAGGGGTTGATGCCTATGAACTATGTAACATATAGCGATTTAATTCAAATTGGTATATTAGTTGTAACGTTAATAGGTCTCGTATATGAGATAGTTCATAACAAGAACAAAAAATAACCGCCCCGAAGTTGGAATAGGAAGCGGTTACTTTTTGTAATATTTTTATTCCAAGGGGCAATCTAGTGCCACATATTGGAAGTATATCATATATGATGGTGCACGTCAATTTTATGGAATTTTGTGATTAGTAGCGTTGTAATGTACATGATTATTTGGAAGGTGAAGGAATATGAGTGGATATGATGGTCAGCACACACAAGATATAGATCTTGGTAGAGAATATACTATAGAAGTTTCAGACATAATCGCTGAAGTATATGAAGCTTTGTCTGAAAAAGGTTATAATCCTGTAAATCAGATAGTTGGATATATAATGAGCGGAGATCCTACATATATAACAAGTTATAAGGGTGCACGTAGTCTTATTATGAAGGCAGAGCGTGATGAGATTCTGGAGCTTCTGATGGAAAACTATATAGATACAAGACTAAAATAATATGACATGCTTTAGCAATGGAGCAATCCGTATGTCATATAGTGTCAAAAGATACTTTTGACACCCGCGTTAAGCTGAGGAATCTTAATAGGGGAACATACATGAGAATTCTAGGACTCGATTATGGTGACAAAACAGTTGGTGTGGCGATAACAGATGAGATGCTGCTTACAGCACAGCCTGTTACAACTATAACTCGTGAACGAAAAGACAAGCTTAGAAAAACCTATCAACAGATAGAAAAAATTATAGAAGAATATTCGGTTGAAAAGATAGTTGTAGGTATGCCTTTCAATATGGATGGTTCAGAGGGAGAACGGACAGAAAGAACAAAAGCTTTCATTTTGGAGCTGCATAGAAGGACAGGTTTAGAGATAATTGAAGTAGATGAAAGACTTACCACAGTTGAAGCTGATGAAGTACTTCAAGAAATGGGAGTACCGGCATCAGAAAGAAAAACATATATAGATAAAATAGCGGCAGCCATAATACTGAAATCATATTTAAACGAAGTAGAATTATAATATGACAATATATTTTGTCATCCCGAGCGAAGCCGAGGGATCTTAATAGAACAGATGAAATTCGGAGGATTAAATTGAATAATATAGAAACTAACATGTCGGCAAAAAAGTCGACGGTTAAGATAATTCCACTAGGTGGACTGGAACAGATAGGAATGAATATCACCGCAATAGAGTATGGGGATGATATCATAGTTATTGATGGAGGACTTGCATTTCCTGATGATGATATGCCGGGAATAGATCTTGTTATTCCGGACATTACATATTTAAAAGAGAATAAAAATAAAATTAGAGGTATGGTTGTTACACATGGTCATGAAGATCATATAGGTGCTATACCTTATATAGAAAAAGAAATTAATATTCCTATATATACTACTAAGCTTACAATGGGATTGATAGAGTATAAGCTTTCAGAACATGGCCTTGTAGATAACATTCGAAGAAAGGTTGTTACATATGGTCAGACTATTAATCTGGGATGTTTTAGAATAGAGTTTATTAGAACGAATCATTCGATAGCTGATTCTGCAGCACTTGCTATATTTACGCCAGCAGGAATTATAGTACATACAGGGGATTTTAAGATTGATTATACACCTGTGTATGGAGGAGTGATAGATCTTCAGAGATTTGGCGAACTTGGCAAGAAAGGTGTGCTTGCACTTATGGCTGATTCAACAAATGTTGAAAGACCTGGCTATACTCCTTCAGAAAAGACAGTAGGAAAAACATTTGATCATATATTTGATGATAACAGAAATCATCGACTTATTATTGCAACCTTTGCATCAAATGTCGACAGGGTTCAGCAGATAATTAATTCTGCCTGCAAATATGGACGTAAATGTGTTGTAGAAGGAAGAAGCATGGTGAATGTTATCCGTATAGCTTCTGAACTGGGATATATAAATATTCCCGACAACACTCTTATCGATATAGATGAAGCAAAAGACTATCCTGGTGAGAAACTTGTATTTATCACTACAGGAAGTCAGGGAGAAAATATGGCTGCTCTATCGAGAATAGCAAGCTCTCTGCATAATAAGATATCCATAGTTCCCGGAGATGTTGTTATATTTTCATCCAGCCCTATACCGGGTAATGAGAAGTCTGTATATAGGGTGATGAATGAACTTGAACAGAAGGGCGCAAGAGTTATATATCACGATACACACGTATCTGGACATGCCTGTCAGGAGGAACTTAAACTCATTTACGCTCTTACACGTCCTAAGTATTCGATTCCTGTTCATGGAGAATACAGACATCTGAAGAGACATTCCGAGCTTGCTCAGGAGATGGGGATACCATCTGAGAATGTAAAGATACTCAAATGTGGTGATGTTCTTGAGGTCGGAGAAGATACATTCGATATAGTTGGAAAGGTTCCTGCAAGAGGAGTCTTTGTTGATGGACTTGGAGTAGGTGATGTAGGAAATATAGTTTTAAGAGATCGCCAGCATCTTTCGGAGAATGGTCTGCTTATAGTGGTAGTTACATTAGAGAGCGGAACTAATCAGATACTGTCCGGTCCGGATATAGTATCGAGAGGCTTTGTATATGTAAGAGAAGCAGAGCTGCTTATAGAACAGTGTAAGGATGTGGCATCAGAGACATTATATAATTGTTTGGATGATACTGCGGACTGGGCTAGAATCAAGAACCGTCTGCGCGAAGATTTGGGAGCGTTCCTTTGGGAAAGAACAAAGAGAAGCCCGATGATACTTCCGATAATCTCTGAAGTATAAGAATAATTGCTGGGAAATATAAAATGAAGAACTTGATAAAAAAAGTAGATGACAGAATAATAAAAATCGTATTCTATTCGTTGTGGTTGATTTATTGGATTTTTATTACTTGGAATATACCTTATTTGGCTGATGATTGGAACTGGGGTACTCGTGATGGAGTTAATCAATTAGTAAAGGGTTCGTTAAATCATAGATATTTTGGAAATTTCTTGGTTGTTATACTTACAAGGAATGTTTATGTAAAGTCTTTATTTATGGCGATAGTTATCTGCTTATTAGTTTATGTAATGACTAGATACATAGTGATGATTTCAGATAATAAAGCTATTGAATGTTTTATATATTGCTTTATAATGTTTTTTATTCTTTTTATGGATAAAAGAATATGGGCCGAGACATTTGGATGGGTATCGGGGTTTTGTAATTATGTTGTTTCAGCATTGTTTTTGATGATATATATATGTATTTATCATTACATCAGGGTTTCGAAGGTATTTGTAAAAAATATTATTATACGTGTGATTCTATTAGTGTTTGCTATTATTTCGATGCTTTGTTTAGAAAATATAGCAATGGTGATAGCTGTTTGTTCTGCTTTTATAGGTTTTAGATTTTTTTCAAAAAAAGAAAGAAATAATGAACTGAATATAGATGTAATAATACTGTTGGTTGGAAATACTATTGGATTTATTATAATGTTTTTTAATAAATTCTTTTTAGATTTGTTTACTTTAGGCTATCAGAGTGCGTTTGATGGTGAGGAAAGTCATCTTGGAAGAGAAATAATTTATAGTCTGGATTTAAGTGTAAAAGAAAATATACATTTGTTTATAGATAGATTATTATTCATATTAAAAATAATAGGATATACTGAATATAGTATGTTGTTTCTTCTACTTTGTAGTGCTGTTATTTTTATATGTGTTCACAAAAAATTAGAAAATAATAAATCAAGCTATAAGATTATTATAGGGGTTATGTTGATCTGTTCACTTTCTTTATTGCCGTTTCTAGTTGTACTGTTAACTGGGGCTAGAGTAGTACTGCATCAATATTTACTGTTTGTTTTAGTTTTATCATTTATGGTTGCAAAATTATTAAAAGTATTTACTAGGTATTATACGCCGATAAAACTGACTGTTTTTTCTGTATCGTTGCTTTTTGTGCTACTAGTTGGATTGGATTATTATCATATTGGAATAACTAATAAAAAACAGATGGATGCGATTGAAGAATGCGATGGAAAAGAATTGTATCTACCGTTGTATAGTGAAAATGTTTCGAGTAATCTGTGGCGAGTATATGATTTTGAAGATGAATATTTGAAAAAGTATTTTAGACAGTTTTATAATATATCCGATGATACTGTAGTTTATTTTTATAAGGAATAATGGTTAAAGGGTAGTAAAGAGGTTGGATTGTAAATGATAAAAACAAAGTGTCGAGAATTGAATCAGCTTATAAAAGATTCAACCGAATATAAAAAATATATAACTGCGAAGAATATGATTAAATCCAACGAGCAGTTATATAATTCACTTATGAGTTTTAAACAGCGTTATACTGATGTTATG
>DOVG01000225.1 GCA_003520205.1 Lachnospiraceae bacterium | reverse complement strand
GGTCTTCTCAAAAACGGTCAATGGAATATAATTAATACTAACCACTGTGCACAACGGTCAATACAGTTGACAAATCAACGAGGTAAAAAACAATGAATGCTATTGAAACAAACAATCTGACCAAATCCTACGGAAAAAGCCGGGGTATAAACAACCTGAATCTATCAGTATCCGAAGGGGACTTCTTTGGTTTTATCGGTCCTAATGGTGCCGGTAAGTCCACTACAATCAGGACACTTCTAGGTCTTATAAAGCCTTCAGGAGGAAGCGCTAAGATTCTTGGTTACGACATTTTATCCGAAAAAGATAATATCTTAAAAAATACCGGATATCTTCCTTCAGAAATAAACTTCTATAATGGTATGCGGGTAAAGGATGTCATCAGATACTCTGCTGATTTAAGAAAAACTAAATGTCAGGATAAATCCAGGAAACTATGTGAAAGACTGGAACTGGACGTTAATAAAAAGGTCGATGAACTCTCTCTTGGAAATAGAAAAAAGGTTGGCATAGTATGTGCCGTTCAGCATAGTCCTAAACTTCTGATACTTGATGAGCCAACCTCCGGACTGGACCCTCTGATGCAGCGTGAGTTTTTCAGTATACTAACTGAGGAAAACAAGAATGGTTCGACTATCTTCTTCTCGTCTCACATTCTGTCTGAAGTTCAGAACTATTGTCATACTGCCGCTTTCATAAAGGATGGAAAAATCATAATGTCTGACAGCGTAGACAATATAGAAGAAACCAGTGCAAAGAAGGTATCTCTAAAGGGATGTTCAGGCAATATCTCAAGTGACATATCCAGATATATATCTGATTTAAAGATAGATGAGACTGATGATACTGCCAACTTCCTTTATAACGGCAGCGTATCAGATCTTCTGGAAATTCTGCAGAAAATAAATCCTAAAGACGTGACCATCACGGAGCCTAGTCTGGAAGAGATATTCTTAAACTATTATAAATAATTAAAGAGGTTTAATATGACTATATTTAAACAAGAATTAAAATCACAAAAATTAACAATTACTATCTGGAGTCTTGCCATAGGACTTCTGGTTGCGACATGCGTACTGATGTATCCCGATATGCAGTCACAGATGTCAGATGTAAATGAAATGTTTTCATCAATGGGTAACTTTACCGCCGCCTTCGGTATGGATCAGCTGAATTTTGGAACCCTGATTGGATTCTATGCAGTTGAGGGTGGAAACATGCTTGGAATAGGTGGTTCCTTTTTCGCTGCTATCATAGGAATATGTGCGCTTATGAAAGAAGAGAAAGAAAGGACAGCTGAGTTTCTGCTGACTCATCCTGTTTCAAGAATCAAAGTTGTAACAGAAAAACTGGCAAGTACATTTGCTATCATCATTATTATGAATCTGGTAGTGCTTATATGTTCTATTTGTTCTATAATAATAATTGATGAAAAGATTTTCTGGGAAGAACTGCTGCTTTTTCACGGTGCATATCTTTTAATGCAGTTTGAAATATCCGGTATCTGTTTCGGAATCTCTGCATTTATCAGAAAAGCAGGAATGGGAATCGGTATCGGAATAGCAGGACTCATGTATCTTCTGAATATCGTTGCCAATATCTCTGAAGATGCTAAATTCTTAAAATATATAACCCCTTTCGGATATACCGAAGGTTCTGATATAATCAATACCAAAGATATAAATACAGACTATCTTATTCCCGGAATGATCATTATGGTAGTATGCATTCTTATAGGATACATGAAGTATACCAGGAAAGATATTACCACCTAAATGTTTTACGAACCAAACTATGCAAAGGATATGATAAGATAAAATGAACGAAAAATTCTACTCTCTTCCACAAGAAAAACAAGATCGTATATTAAATGCAGGCTTTCGCGTCTTCTCACAAAACTCCTATAAGAAAAGTCCGATGCTGGAGATAGCAAACGAAGCCGATATAAGCAAGTCTCTTCTCTTCTTCTATTTTAAAAACAAGAAAGAGCTATATCTTTTTCTAATGAAAAAGGTTGAGGAAATAACCAGAGATTATCTTATCAAATCAGGCTGTTATCTGGAAAAGGATATCTTCGAAATGATGTATAAAGGACTCCTGGCTAAAGCACAGCTTATGAAGAAGTATCCTGATATGAGCAACTTCGCACTTAAAGCTTACTATGAAGATGACGAAGAAGTAAAGGACGAACTACGTGAGATAATAAAGCCATATACACAACTGGATACAAATAAAACCCTTCCTATGTTAAATCCTGACGATTACAAGGAAGGGCTTGATCTGGGTCTTATGTATCAGAATATGTATCTTGCATCCGAAGGTTATCTCTATCAGATGCAGCATAAAGGCGATGTCGATGTAGATAAAATGGTAAGCGACTATCGCAGAATTATAGACTTTTGGAAAACACTCTATAAAAGATAATAATTAGATATCCTAGTCAAGTTTTATTCCTTTTAACAGATCTCCTAGTGAGGTTCCTATTTCTTCAGATTCCGGCAGGTTCAGTTCAACTTCTTCAGTTGATGGTTCTTCATCCCCATCAAGGAGCGCCTTTATAGAAAGAGAGATTTTGCCATCCTTGATATCGATAACCTTGACATCTACTTCCTGTCCCTCTTTAAGAGCAACTCCCGGATGCTTTATTCTTTTATGCGATATCTGTGATATATGAACAAGCCCTGAAAGTCCATCGCCCAGGTCTATAAATGCTCCATAATCCTTAAGAGTAGAAACTACTCCATGAAGCACCTGTCCCACTGTGACATCGGATAATTTCTTCTTTCTGCTGATTTCCTCTTTTTCCTTCAGTATTTCCTTAGCAGATAGAATCAGCTTATCCTCATCCATATCAGCTTCAAAAACTCTTACTTCAAGCTCCTGTCCCAGAAATGGATTACAGTCATCAATTCTTTCAAGTGATAATTTGGAAATAGGAATAAATGCTCTTATCCCTTCAAAATCAGCGACCACGCCGCCCTTTACTACCTCACTAACAGTAACAGTGATATTCTCTCCGGATTCTTTTAACTCCTCTGCTCTTCTCCAGGCAAGAAGCTCATCTGTATCATGTACTCCATCTCCCATCAGACTGTATGACTCTTCAAGCATAGCCTCAAAATCTTTCATTGATTCACCCATCTTTAAAAACCTCCAATAATTCTTGTATCTTTTAACACCATATGTCATAGTATAACACCTACATCATTATTATGCCAAAGAGATAATAAGCCTTACCACATTTTTTATCTTACAACGAAGATATTTATCAAAGTACCAGATAAACAGGCATACAATATGATAAAAGCCCAGTAAAACAAGAATTGTTTGATTCCGAGTACAACCTTTAGGGCGCCCAGATTTGTAATTTTAGTTGCAGGTCCTGTTATCATAAATGCCGCAGCACTTCCAAGACTCATACCACTGGCCAGCCAGGTCTTAAGAATTGGAATTGTTCCACCTCCACATACATAAAGCGGAACTCCTACTGTAGATGCCATCAGGACTCCCCAGGCTTCATTTCCCCCAAACATAAATGTAACCGCTTCCTGTGGTACATATCTTTGAAAGATAGCTGAGAGAACTATACCTATCAGAAAGTAAAGCCCAGTTGCTTTAAAGTTTCTGAACAGATTTTTTAACAGCCTTTTTATTATATCCGGATCCGTATCTCTGTTCTTTGGCTCGTCAAAGCTCTCAAATCTGAAGAACTGCTTATCCCTGAAAAATATTTTTATAACCAGCCCCGCCACTATTCCACATAGAAAACAGGTAACTATACGCACCACGAGTACCTTCACTCCCAGTGCGGCACTGTATATGATGAGCTGTGGATTAAGAAGTATCGAACTCATCATAAATGAAGCCAGCCACTCATCTCTTATTCCGCCCCTTGAAAACGAAGCGGCTATTGGGATTGTTCCATACATACAGAGCGGAGATGCAACACCCAGCATAGACGCCATAATGATTCCGGCAATACTGCTCCCATTACTATTCATATTTCTCATAAGATTATGGATTCTGTCCTTAAAGAATACCGAAATAACAGAACCTAACACCATACCTATTAGCCAATAAAGAAATATCTGCCGTAATTGTACAAGGAAATAATATCCTACATATATGAATTCTCTTCTTATAACATCTAACATATATACTCCATCAATTATACAGGAATCTAATCTATCCATAATGATTTACTATAATCAATTCTCGTCAGAATCATCTTTCAGTATATTCTCATCTGCTTCATCCTGAGTTTCATCCACATTTACTATTTCATATGCCCTCGTACCAAATCCTATTTTTTCAGAGTGAGTCAAAATATGAAGTCCGTTTTTATCCAGAATTCTCTCACGAAGTGAGTCGCCATCCTCAGATTTAAATACAAGATCTACACATGCCTGGTCAAGCGCCACCGGGTCAGTAGATGCAAGAATTCCAATATCATGCATATCGACTTCAGCAGGACTGGATACACAGTCACAATCTATAGACATATTATTCATTACGCTTATATAAACTATATTCT
>DOVG01000012.1 GCA_003520205.1 Lachnospiraceae bacterium | reverse complement strand
CATCATACTCTTTCTCTCCGGCTGTATATATCCTGCTTTCCCCTGGAGCCTTCTTTGAAGCCCTGAGCGCACGACATATATCACCAGCAATCTTCTTAAATTCTTCCTGTCCCATAAATGCATCCGGATCTACTACAAAGAAGAAATGTCCGAGATGATACATCTGAGGTTTACCCTCTTCATTTACACCTGAAAGTGCCTTCATAAACTGACCACCTGAAAGTGCGGCAGAAAGTATCTCGACAACAGCTGCATAACCATATCCCTTATAGCCCGCAAGTTCCTCTCCTATTCCTCCAAGAGGTGCCAGGGCAGCTGTACCTGAAACCAGATCCTTAAGAATCTGCTGGCTGTCAGTTAATGCTTCTCCATTTTCTGAAATGACTGTACCTGCCGGGGTCTTCTTACCCTCTCTTGCATAATACTCTATACGTCCCCGCTGAACTATAGAAGTAGCACAGTCAAGACAGAAAGGAAATTCTTCATCTGTTGGAAGTGAAAATGTAAGCGGATTAGTCCCCATCATATTTTCCACTCCAAATGTCGGTGCTATTGAAGGTCTTGCATTGGTACCTGTAATACCTACCATTCCTTCCTTACTCGCCATAGTTGTCCAGTAACCTGCTATTCCATAATGCGTGGAATTACGTATAGCTCCTCCTGCCATACCATATGTTTTAGCCTTTTCGATAAGCTTCTTCATCATATGATAGCTTGCCACCATACCCATTCCATCGTGAGCATCCATAACTACTGTAGTAGGAGTCTCCTTAAGTATCTCTATATTAGTAACAGGAAGAAGTGTGCCTTTAATAATTCTGTCTATATA
This sequence comes from Lachnospiraceae bacterium, assembly GCA_003520205.1. Lineage (GTDB taxonomy): Bacteria > Bacillota > Clostridia > Lachnospirales > Lachnospiraceae > Eubacterium_Q. The sequence continues at coordinate 16,852 of DOVG01000012.1, read as the reverse complement.
AATAGGCTTAAATCTATTACATCCGTGGCTTTCTATTCCTCTTCTATCTGACTCCAGAAGAACATCAGCACATATCTTTGCATCCTCCTCGGGCACCCCATAACCCTTAAATGCATCTATCATAAAACTGTTCATTACTTCCCATGAAACAAATGGTCTAGTCTCCTGCATAAAATGCCCCCTCTCCGTTAATGATTCACAGTTCACAAGTTTTAAACGTATATTTTATTTTATCATATCTCTACAGTATTATAAACAAAAAAATCGGGCAGCGAACTGCTCGATTTTTTCATGCTTATCTTACTAAAACAGATTTATTTAAGATATTCCATAAAGTTTTCTTTGTTCTTTCTTGCAGGAATAGTAGGTCTTCCCAGGTCTGCTCTGGAACCTATGCGGCTCTTTATCTCGAGGAATACTCTTCCTTTACTATTCTTTATCTCACCTAAAACCTTATCAAGGGACTCTGCATCTCTTACAGATGAAACAGATGTATATCCACAGCCCTCTGCTATTTTAAGTATATCCAGCTTCTCTGCTACAGTCGGAAGACCACCAACTGACTCATGAGCACCGTTGTTTATTACTATATGAACCAGATTATCTACATCAGATGAGCCAATTACTGCCATTCCACCCATGTGCATCAGCATAGCTCCGTCTCCATCGATAACCCATACTCTTCTGTCCTTTTTCTGTGCAGCTATTCCGAGAGCAATAGATGAACTATGTCCCATAGAGCCAACAGTGAGGAAGTCCTTCTCGTGTCCTTCACCTCTTGCTTCTCTAAGCTCAAAAAGCTCACGTCCTGTCTTACCTGTTGTTGCAATAACTATATCATCCTTTGTAGTATCGATGATATGTGTTATTATCTCTTCTCTGGTCATCTGATAATCATTTGTATATTCCGGACTCACATCATATGTAAGAGCACCCTTTCTAACAACAAATGAAGCCTGTTTACCCTGACTAAAGAGCTCTCTGAATTCCTTCATCTTTGCTTCAACATCTGAGGCTGTTGTATCCTTATCAATTATCATGTAAGGAATATCCAAATCCTCAAGAAGCTTAAGTGTTATCTCACCCTGGAATATATGCTGAGGCTCATCATGAACACCCGGTTCTCCTCTCCAGCCTACTATATAAAGCATAGGTATAGCATATACCTTTTCATTACAGAGAGATGCAACAGGATTAACTATATTTCCCTGTCCGGAATTCTGCATATATACTACAGGTACTTTTCCGGTTGCAAAATGATATCCGGCAGCTGCCGCAACAGCATTACCTTCATTGGCAGCAATCACGTGATGCTCCGGTGTAACACCATACGTCTGAACCAGATAATTACCAAGAGCGGCCAGAAGACTATCAGGAACTCCGGCATAAAAATCTGAATTTATTACTTTTACTAATTCTTCTACTTTCATTATATTTCCTCTTTATATAATACTTTACCAAGGGTTGTTATCCCTTGGTAAAAACTTTAAATGTATGTTACTTTAATATTCTATGATACAACATATCAATGGTTTCTTCATCAAGCGCTATCGGATGATTCTTCAGCCTTACAGGATTAACTGATGTCTTTAGTACCGCATAGTCTTCCTCTTTGGCTGTCGGAATGTCAAGTTCAAGTCTCTTAAATATCTCTTCAACTTTATCTGCAGCAGCTTCAGGCGTATCACATCCCATAGCCTCTGCAATCTCATGAAAAACAGACCTGAGATAATCCTCTCCTCTTGAATCAATACATTTATCTGTATTTTCAAGCATCCATGGAAGAAGCACTCTGTCACAAAGGATTGCAGAATGTCCATGAGCCGTTCCATACAAACTTGTCAGCTTATAGCACATAGCATGTCCGGCTGTTGTCTGAGTAATATTTATAGCTTTGCCTGCAAGATTTGCAGCAATAAGCATATTCTTATTACCTTCTTCAGTGTTACCAAGATAGCCATCAAGATTATCTATAATAAGTCTGATTGCCTGTCTGCTGTAAGTCTTACTTTCTTCAGTAGAATTAACTGACCAGAAAGACTCTATGGAATGGCAGAACGCATCCATCATCGTGCTCTTTTTCTGATACTCCGGAAGAGTAACAAGCACACTGCTATCCATGAGTACTGTCGATGGAATTGCACTTATATCTGCAACTGACTGTTTCTTTCCATCGTAATATACAACAGCAAAGCGCGTTGCTTCAGAGCCTGTACCTGCTGTAGTAGGCATAGCCAGAAATGGAACATCATTTGCCACTATAGGAATATTTAGAAATGCACCATCTGAACCGTCTGAATTCATATTTGAATACAGCTTAATACATTTTGCCACATCCATTGCAGATCCACCGCCTATAGCCATAATAGCGTTACATCCGGACTCGCGATACAGCCTTACACCTTTAACAACTGAATCATACAGGGGATTTGGCTGAAAATCATCAAATCTTATAATCTCCAGTATGTACTCTGAATCTTTCTCCATACTATCAAGCTTTTCACTGATATTCTTCAGAAACTTAAGCGAACTGTCACATACCAGAAACAGCTTTCTGATATTATTTGATTTTATCCATGAATCTAGTGATTCATATTGATTTGATGAAGAAATAATCTGCTGACTCATACTTATCTCTATTCCTCCGGAATAAGTGTTATGATATCCTTTATAGACATGCACTTATCATCGCACTCTTTAGCTCTGTGATTCTCAAGTATAGTTCTTGCTGCATCCTGCATAGCAGGGAAACCTGTTCTTGTAAGCTGGTTTGCGTAGATTATTACATTTGCTCCACGCTCTTTGAACTCACTCTCATATACTGTATTGAAGCTTGTTGGAACAAGCACGATAGGTGTTGTGCTGTCCTTCTCACGGAACTTCTCTATAAACTCAAATATTTCATCCGGCTCTTTACGACGGCTGTGAATCATGATAGCATCAGCTCCTGCTCCCACAAATGCAAATGCTCTCTCAAGCGCATCATCCATTCCCCGCTCAAGTATAAGACTCTCGATTCTTGCACAGATCATGAAGTCCTTAGTCTTCTGAGCCTTCTTTCCTGCTTTTATCTTCTCACAGAAATTCTCTATAGTTTCCTGTGTCTGCTTAACCTCTGTACCAAAGAGAGAATTCTTCTTCAGACCACATTTATCCTCTATGATAACCATAGATACACCCATTCTCTCAAGGGAACGAACTGTATATACGAAATGCTCTGTAAGTCCGCCTGTATCTCCATCGAAGATAATAGGTTTTGTTGTAACTTCCATTATGTCATCTATAGTACGGAATCTTGAAGTCATATCTACAAGCTCTATATCCGGCTTACCTTTTGCTGTAGAATCGCATAATGAAGATACCCACATAGCATCAAACTGATATGTCTTACCATCCTGAAGCACTGTAGTCTTCTCAGCTATAAGACCTGTTATACCTGAATGTGCCTCGATAGCATTTATACATCCCTTCATGGCAAGAAGCTTACGAAGTCTTCCACGTCTCATATCAGGCATGGAAAGCTCTGCTCTGGAATTTCTATCCAGCTCATCATACTTCTCATCCTTTGAATAAGGATACTCTACAAGCTTTCCACCATAACTTTCAAGGATGCTTAATACTTCCTCTCTGATAGGTTTCTGGAAACCTGTGCACCAGTCATCACCATGTACTACATAGTATGGCTTAAGTTCATTAAGTATATTCTTGTAACTGAGTTCCTTCTGCTCAACTACCTTTGTTACACCTTTAATATTTGCAATAAGAGCTTTTCTCTCCTCAAAGCTTATAAGCGGATATCTCTTATAGCTTGCAACTGCTTCATCAGAAAGTACACCTACAACAAGCTTACCAAGTGCAGCAGCCTTCTTGATGATAGCTATATGACCACTATGGATTACATCTGTTGAGAAGCACATATATACTCTTCTGTGTGTTATCTCATGAAGTCTCTTAGATACCACCTCAAGATCTTCAGGTGTGTCTATCTCAGAACAAAGTCTGTCCTCTACATCATATGCCTTGATATGGCATACATCTGATATCTCATTAAATGCATTTTCTGCGTATACATTTCTGTTATCATTCTCACAGAACTCTTCTATCTTATCGAGCCACTTATTCCAATCCTCTTTATTTAACTTATAAAGAGCCTGCGCCTCCATGGCATCATCGAAGCAAGTAGTGGCAACCTTCTTTACATAGCCATCCTTCACTACTGCCTTAAAATCCTTCTCTGGAAGAGGGATAGTAGAGCTTACTTTCATGCAGCTTTCAGGGCATGATATAAGATCTTCAAGAACGCTCTGCTCAAACACCAGATCACCATGCATAAAGATTATATCCTGATCACGAAGATATTCCTTTGCACAGTAAATAGAATAAATATAATTTGTCTTATCATATATAGGATTATTAACATATGTGATATTAAGTGTAAGATCAAGTGAATCACAATACTTAATAAGAACATCGTCATAATAACCGGTAGTCATTACAACTTCTGTTATTCCTATAGCTTCTATAAGTCTCAGCTGTCTGCTAAGAATGGTATCTGTTGAAGATACCTCAGTAAGACACTTTGGATGCTCTGATGTAAGGACACCCATTCGACTGCCAAGACCTGAATTCAGGATCAATGCCTTCATATTTTATTCTCCTTCTTTTGCTGCATCTGTTGCAGCATCTATCTCCTGGATTTCGTCTTCAACTTCCTTCTTGCTGTTCTCATCTATGTTGAGTGTTTTGCTAACCTTCTTTTTAGCCTTTCTCCAGAATACGGATATAACGGCACCACCTGCTATTACTATAGCTGCAACTGCCTGAATGATATACGTTGTTACTGATGGATCAATATAAAGTACCATACTAATTTCTCCTTTTTTATTAATTATCTTCTTTTCTCTTCTGAGCCTTTTCTTTCAAGCTACTAATGATATACTTAGCACTTTCTTCGCCACTATGTCCATAGTTAGCTATAAGTTCATTTCGTATATCAATGTTGTTCTTTATATATTCATCCTGTCTGTCTATCAGGTTGCGGACAGTATCTGCGATACCTTCAAGCTTCTCAGGATTCATTCTGATACCAACCTTATCTCTAAGGCTTATCTCCAGCGGTTCGATTCCGATTTCCTTATAGTTCGGATTATTTACCTTCATAGGTGTATCTATAAATATACATGGCTTTCCGGTTACAAATGAGAATTCATATGTAGTTCCTGACCAGTCTGATATAGCAACATCTGAATCGAAAATAGAGTCATTCTTTGTAAAATCAAGCTCAAATGTAAGATCGTCACCATCGTAGTCTTCATATCTCTTAACAATGGCATCCATTCTTGCCCCATATCTCTTTACATATTCCGGATGAGGTCTTACATGAACATTGAAGCCCTTACCGAGAAGACCTTTCAGCATTTCATCTATACATGAATCAAGGATATTTCCTTCCTGCCATGATGGAGCAATAAGAATCTTATTGCCCTTCTTCAGATTATCCTTAATCTTATCATAAGCAGCCTGAAGCTTCTCAAGCTGACCATAACCTGTTACAACCAGCTTCTTCTTCGGAAGCTTATGTATCTCCTCCTGCTTTCTGATCTCCGGTATCTGGAAATCACCTACACAGAGGATGGTGTCATAATGATCAAGTGCTCCGGTATGAAGAACCATATGCGTACTAAGAGGATAGTGGAACATATATACATACTCCACATCCTTTCTTACATAACTTCTCTTGATATGATAATTCTCCAGATCCGACATAGTCATAACAACCATATCTGCATCCATCTTCATCATAAGAGTTATGAGTCTCTTCTCTCCTATATAATATCCTCTGATATGAGGATTTTCTTTTTCCATTTCAAATATCTGATCATTAGGATCGCTTGTTACATAATGGATTGTAACATTTGTATGTTCCAGCAGATATCTGATAGTATCTTCAAAATACTTATAGAAACCATTTTTCTCTGAATAGAATACCAGATGTTTATTGGCAACACTGAAGAACTTCTTATAATCAGCCTTTTCTTTAGCCTTCTGTTCTTTAGTTACCTCACCGCTTCCCATATTAGTAAGCTCAGCCAGCTGTCGTCTGCTGTCTTCAAGAGCTTCGTGATCGATATATTTATTTGGATTAATAATAAGATTTAAAAGCACCTGCTGCAGTATTGTAAGAAGATTACTGCATATCCAGTAGAAACCAACTGCCATAGGAACGAAGAATCCCAGAACAAGTGAGATACCAACTGAAATAGCAAGAGTACTTATCTGACCAACACCAGACTGTTCTGCCTGAAGAGGATTCAGCTTATTCTGTGCAAGACCAAGAATAAGTGCAGAAAGGCCTGCCAGAACAGGCATTAATAGATACATTCCGCCAACTACATTTGGATATTCCTGAAATCTTATACCTGCTATCTCCATAGCGCTTTCATTAAGATCAGCAAGCTGAGGATTTCTAACCACATGTATGATTCCAAGCAGCAGAGCTATCTGAATGATTGTTGGAATGATTGTAAGAAATGGATTATAATGCTCTTTCTTATAAAGCTCTGTTGTTTCATCAGCTATCTTATCCTTATCGCCGAAATACTTAACCTTAAGCATATTCAGTCTCGGCTGCATAATAACCATCTTTATACTGTTCTTCTGTGTCCAGATACTTACCGGAAGAAGAATAATCTTTGATAAAACAGTAAAGAGTACAACTGCCACCAGATAATTCTGAAAGCCTATACTGTAACAGAATTTAAAAACAACACCAAATGCTGATGCTATATAAGACATATCACATTACTCCTATTAATAATTTTCCTGTATCAATGTAGAAATACACTAACTAAATAAATTTACACCATAATATTATATTCGTCAAGAATCAGTTATCATGCTTTTGCTCTCTAAAGCAATTTTAGTTCTAATTACTTTTTATATCAGTCTGCACTACTGTCTGTTATAGTAATTGATACCACCTGATGGATTAAAATATGTTCTTATATATCCATCAGTCGATACGATAACAAATTCATTTGTTTTCTCGACGTAGTAAACATCATCGCCGTCTTCTTTTTCTGTCTTATGCAGAGCATTAGGATTATTAACCACATCAGACGCCGCCTCTTCATAATCCTCAGCACTTCCAAATCCCATTTCTTTTCCATGCTTCTCATAATGATCCTTCAGAAGCTTGTCATTTCTGAATCCATATTCATCTTCTATGACTTCCTCATGAGAAATCTCTGTTGTAGTAACCACCTGAAGCTGATTTGGATTTTCAGTCTGAGGCTGTTTAAGCAGAAGCATTATTAACAGTATTACAATAACAGCTGCTGCAATAATTATATATTTTTTCTTATCTTTCATTTTTCTTACCCTTTAAAAAATGCCGCATCCCCTGCGGCATTTTTGTTCTTTATTTATCGCTGTTTTCCTTCTGCGCAACTATCATCTCATACTGGATATTTACTTCAACTACTTCATCTATTCCAGCATCAGCACATTTCTTATTTATTCGTTCTATCATCTTGGCAACATAGTTTTGCGGGAATTCCGGCAATATCAGGAAAAACTGATTCTGTCTTGACTGCATCATTACATCACTTCTTCTAAGTGCATTATTTATAATCTTACCGGCATTTTTTACAGTCTGATAGAAGTCATATTCATTCATCTTCACATTTTTAGGAACTATAGTAACCAGCATTTTAAGAGCTGTATCATTATAGGTTTCTATGTGTCTACGAATATACCTGTAAACTATGCTGAAATAATCATAATCAAGCCAGAGAGCACCTGTTGAATCACCACTTTCATCCATATTCTTACTCAGATCGCCCATCTCACTCTTATACTTCTTATTACTTTCATCAGTATAAAATGCGCAGCCATGATTGCCGGTCTGCTTTATTCTGTCTAACGCATAATCAGCTTTGCTGAATAATGATTCATAATCCGTCCCCTGTCCAGGAACTGTAACAGCACCTATAGACACTCCCATAGATACCTTTTCTTCCAGACCAAGAAGTTCTTCGATAACAACCTTGATTTTCTTATTTATATACCCCAGGATTTCACGAAGCTCATCACTGCTTTCAAGTCCTTTACAGAATACGATGAATTCATCACCGCCAAGTCGTCCTTTTATATCATCTCCTGATGTAACACCACTGATGATAGCAGCAAGCCTTGCCACAAGCTTGTCTCCCATATCACGACCATATACATCATTGAAGAAATTGAAATTATCAAGATTAATGAGCATGAGCATTCCAGTTTCTTCTTTACATGCTTTTTTTAATTGTTCTATAACGCCGCCCTCAGACATAGTTAACCCCCTTTTTACTACAACGAACTAAATTTTATTTTATCATGAGTTATTTAATCCTTCAATATTTTTTGCTTCTTCCCAGACCACTTTATTGCGCCCCGTCTGCTTTGCTTTATACAGGCAGTCATCCGCCCTGTTTATCACTTTCTCCAGCAGATCATCACCTGTAGCAGTAACAGCGCCCATGCTGACAGTAACTCTTATATCACCATGATCTGTAGCAATATCCATTTCTTCTATATCATTTCTAAGCTTCTCCGGCTTATTGATATCATCTAATCCTTCAGGGAACCAGGCAACAAATTCCTCTCCTCCCCATCTGCATACTGAAGTCTCCAGATCTCTTTCCATTCTTCCTGCCACTTCAGCAAGAACTATATCTCCTGTATCATGACCGTAAGTATCATTTACCTTCTTAAAGAAATCTATATCCATCATAACAACAGTCTGATAATTTCCACGTTTTTGTTTCTCTTCAAGTTCTTTCAAACCATGTCTGTTAAGAACACCGGTAAGTTCATCATGAAGAGACAGATGCTCGTACTTCTTCCTGATTCTGTTAAGCTCATTATTAGTAACCTTACGAATAGTCTCAAGGAAATACGAAAGCATAAAAAATGTAACAAAAAGAACGGGGAATCGCATTTTAAATGAGGAAGTATAATTATACTGAAGAAATTGCTGTCCATATGGAACTCTGAAAAAGAAAAGCATAATTATAAGCATCACAAGACATAAAACCGTAGTCCTTCTTCTTCCATACAGAAGCATTCCACAGGAAGGAAGCATACATATCCATATAGCAGAAAAGCCTTCAGGATTACCAGAGACGATAAAAAATGTAAACAGCGCTATAAGTTCAGCCATAAACATATATCCCGCCACTGTCATCCCCTTAGGAACATACAGTGTCAGAACAGTGTTTAAGATACAGATTAGAGCAAAAATAAAAGTAGCCCATGTAAGTAAGCCCTTATGCGTTATAAAATTCAGAATCGTCATATAAAATGAGATAAATGCAAGTAAAGTATATAAGCATAAGAACTGTATCTTTTTTCTTTTATTATCATCTGTGAGCTTATCTATAAAATCAGCATCATATTCCTTGGAAATCTTCATTTTTTTACTCCCAATTTCTGACTGCATCATTATAATACTGTATCATCACAGGTTTCGCAAGATGATTAATTTCAATATCATCCATATTTTTAGGACGTTCATCTTTACCAAAAACAAATAGTGATTTTATATTTTCAGAAGTAAGATACTTTGTCTCTATATTCTCATCAAGCTTTATATCTTCTGTTTTTAATCTCTTTTTATCAGCCACATGATCATTATCAGCTTTAACAGCCATATTAAATCCCCAGTCTCCAAAAGCCGGAACCTGAAGATGATAAGGTGCCACTATAAAGCCTTCACTCTCAAGTGTTTTTTCTACACACCAGAATGGAGATGTTGCATAGTATGGGCTGGTGGACTGAACATTTATAACTCCACCCGTAGCCAGGACATTTCCACACATACGGTAGAATACATTTGAATAAAGCTTTGCAAGCACTTCGTTGTTGGGGTCAGGAAGATCCACTATAACAACATTATACTTCTTATCACAGGTTTCAAGATACTTATATGCATCCATATTAATTATAGTCAGTCTCTCAGACTTAAGAGAGTTCTGATTCAGTTCTGCTATAACCTTATTCTCACTGCAAAGTCTGGTCATCTCACTATCCAAATCAACCATGGTTATCCTAGTGTCAGGATACTTCAGAAGTTCTCTTGCCGCCATCCCGTCACCACCTCCAAGAATCAGTACTTCTGATTTAGCTGATGCTACACTCATAGGAATATGGACAAGTGCTTCATGATATCTGTATTCATCTTTTGATGAAAACTGCACATTTCCATCTATATAAAGTCTTACATCATCCTTATGACGGGTTACAACTATCTTCTGATACTGCGTCTGTTCAGACATGATAATATTATCTCTGTAAAGCCCGTTTTCTATTAACTTGCCTATATTTTCAGATATAAGCATACCAAATATCATCATTAAAAGCATCAAAACAGTTGCAAGCTTATAATATCTTACTCTTTTTATTCTTTCATGATATCTAAAAACTATGAGAGTTGCACATATGAGATTAAATGTGCCCGCCATAAATGCTGTCGCAAAATATCCAAGATGCGGAAGAAGCAGAAGCGGAAATGCTACTGAACCGAGCAGTCCACCTATATAGTCAAAACTGAACAAATGAGAAAGAGTGATTCTAAGATTCTTCTTATCCATCTCTATTATCCTGGTCAAAATAGGAATCTCAGCTCCTACAAGTGTACCTATAAGAATTATCTCAATATACATAACAAGCTGATATGACTCAAGATACAGGTTCGCACAAAAAAGAAGAAGTGAACTAAGTCCGCCAATCACTCCTACACCTATTTCTATATTTACAAACCAGTTAAATAAGTTCTTTTTTATATACTTCGAAAGAAAAGAGCCAACACCCATTGCAAACATATACAGTCCTATTGTAACTGAATACTGAAGAGTACTGTCTCCCACAAGATACGAGCTCACCGCACTGATTATAAGCTCATAAACCATAGAACAGCCTGAGATAATCAGTGTAGTGAGCATCAGTAATTTATAGTTTTTCATAAACAAAAGCTCTCTTATGCTATGACACCACTAATAACTAAACCAAGTCCTACAAATATTCCGAATAACATGATACCTGCTGCAGCATTTCCATCGCCGACTTCTTTACTAAGATCATACTGTCTGTTTATCAGCTTGACCAATAGATAACCAATTATGAGAAATACTACGCCTAATGCATAATATGCAGCTGTATTTCCAATGCCTGAAATAATTGATTCTTCAACACCTTCAGCTACTGATGGTGAAGCTATAGCAGCTCTTATGATTGTTCCTATCGCAACATATACTCCTGCTGATAACCAACCTATAGCTTTATTTCCTTTCTTAATTTCCTCCGGAAATGAACAGGGAATCACGAGATCAACCAGAAAACTTCCCAGAAGCATCAGAATTATTCCGAGCACTGAATATATACACACACTAACTATTTCATGAATAACAAATCCCATTATACTTTACCTCCCTTATTTACCACTGCTCAGTCCGCCACCGTCTGAGCTTCTTGAGCTTATACTTTCCTGCCTTACACTACCTGAATATGTGTTCAGATCATTTGATGAATTATACTCTATCTGTCCATCCGTGAAACCGTCATACGATGATGTCGATCTCGTAAATGAATTACGGTCATAATAGTAGCCTCTGGAATAATAAAATCTTCTATAATACCTGTGAGTTCTTTCTCTTGACCGGTAAGGTTCCTTGTCTGTTGTATATGCATACTTTCGATTTGATACCTGAACATATACCTTATCATCTTCACCACGATAGATAAGAGCATATTCCTTTGGAGTAAGTATAGCAACAGAATTATCATCCTTCTCATCATTCTGCTGTATGTCACTGGTATTTCCATTAACTCCATCTATGATAGTTTTTGCAACCTGCATATTAGCTTCTTCGGGACTATATAGTGATACTCCCGTGCATTCATACACATTTGCTTTCTGTTTATCCATACCTGTTATGGATGTTACATAAGTAAATCTGGGATTCTTCTTCAGAAATGCATCTATCTTCTTATGAGAACTGAAAAAGCCCTGTATAAATGAGTATCCAAAACCTAATATGAATACAAGAATAAAGCCTATCAGTTTAACTAATTCGAATCCTCCAGCTTTATGAAATCCTTCGGATCTGGTATTCTCACCCTCTTTACCAAATTCCCAGGGGTCCAGGTAATAGCCTGAAGAATACTCATCACCATCATCCCATTTTTCAAGAGAAACTATCTTCTCTTCGGTGGAGTCTTCATATTCCTGGAAAGCCGCTTCATCTCCAACCTGTACATCCACATCTCCCATGGCAGCTATAACCTGCTCATAGCCCGTATCCACCAGATGATATCCGATTGTACTGGCTGACGGATTCTCTCTGGATAATGAGTACTCTTTATAGAAATTATCGACAGAGAGCCATCTTATCTCATTTCCAAAATGAAGAGCAAGAAGCTTATACTCATCCCAGGTCTTTCCATCCTGTTTATTCCTGTAAGTTATCTTACCTATTATCTTATATTCATCCCCATCGGCCTTAATGATTTCGCCGACAAAATACTCTTTATTAGCCATTTACTGTGACCTTCCAATCTTTCTTTCACATTTCTCAACTCTTATCTCTGTAGCACCAAATGCTTCCTTTAACAGATCAGATATCTTATCCGTCACTTCCTCTCCACACGAGAATACATCCACTGCAGCATAGCCATATTCAGGCCATGTATGAACAGAGAAATGTGATGTTGTAATTACAGCAAAATAAGTAACTCCTATGGGTTCAAACTTATGGACACATTCTTCCACAATCTCTGAACCGATTTTGTCTACCACATATCTTGCTAAATCACGTATCTTTTCTTCACTATCCAGTATCTTTTCATCGCAGCCATACAGGTCTGCCAACAATTGACTTGCCATTTTAACCTTCCACAAGAACTTAATGTTCTTAAAAAAAATATCAAGCTATATCTTACTTTATATAAACTGTACTTTCAAGTATTATTGCACTTCTTATACATTTTTCACTTACTTTTAAAAGAAAAAAAGCCATAAAACCTTATATTCATCAGGTTTATGGCTTTTCTAATGTGCGTCCTAGAGGATTCGAACCCCCGACCTTCTGGTCCGTAGCCAGACGCTCTATCCAGCTGAGCTAAGAACGCATATCTGTATAACAAAAGCTGTCTTCATTTCACAGCAACAGCTATGATAACACTTCTACCGTCTGAATGTCAAGTGTTAAGTTTGAATTTGATGAACAAATAGATAAACTGTACTTCTCGTTTTCTAATCTGGTTGTTCCCACATAGTAGTTTTTATTCCCCAAGGGATAGCCAAGTGATACAATCTTCCATAAAACCCCTGAAGAGTTTACCATTCTGCCACCATATACCATAAGTGCTCCGTGAAGCTTCACACTGAAACTATTAAGCGGAACGCTTATACCTTCTCCTGTACATTTCAGGAAGCTTTCCTTTATGGTCCATATATCTCTAAAATGAATCTGCCTTTTTTCTTCAGAAAGCATCGGATGAAGTATATACTCCTTATCTTCCTCCGCCATCATTCGTCTTGTGACTTTGAAATCCTTATCATCCTTTACTTCCACATCTACACCAACCGGACATTTTGCAACAGCCACAGCTACATATCCGCCGCTGTGTGTTATGCTGTAATATATTTCCCCGGCATTTATTTTCAGACATCTTTTATCAGCATCATGCTCTTTACCATTCAGATATTCAAGCATTTCAGTCTCGGTTTTACCTGTATATGAAGACAGAGCCTTAACCAGCAGAAGTCCTGCAGCCATACTTTCATTTCTTGCTCTTTCATTCTTAAGTCTCTTTATTTTCTCTATACGGTACACAGGAAGGTGATTCATTATATCCGGCTCTTCTGACATATTCAGATAATCTGTTTTGCTTATATATATTTTTTCATTCATACTATTAACAGCCCTTACCAGATAATCACTTACTATTAATAAACCACCTTCACGTCCATCACATTAATATATGATGTATCAGGCCTTTTATCTGTTATAACAAGTGTTCCTCCAAAGTCAGAAAATGTAACTGCGCAGGTTTTACCAAACTTATCATGATCGGCAAGTATAAATCTGCCGCCTGCATTAGTATTCTCTATAGCCACTCTCTTTACTAAGGCTTCCCTTACATCCGGTGTAGTAAATCCAAGCTTCAGATTAACTCCATTTGTTCCAAAAAAGCCTTTAGTAAAATGGTATTTCTGGATATGAAGGATAGCATCAGCTCCAACTATGGACTCAGTATTTTCCTTCATTTCTCCGCCAACAAGAAGAACCTTGAATCTGTTTTTTGCCAGTTCCTTAGCATGCGAAACAGCGTTTGTCACATAGAGTGCATTTCTCTCTCTTATAAACTTCAACATATATGCTGTTGTAGAACCCGAATCAATAAACACATAATCTCCGGGTTCAATAAGAGAAGCGGCATACTCTCCTATCTTCAGTTTCTCATCTTTGTTAATAATCTCTTTCACATGACCAGATGACTCATGTATATCATAAGCACTGTCCAGAGCTACCGCTCCACCAAAGACCTTTACCAGCTTACCTTCACGACTCAGATCAGTAATAGCTCTTCTTATGGTAGATTCAGACGTATCAAACTTGTTTCTAAGCTCCTGAACAGTAATACTTCCTTTGTCATTTACTTCTTTTAATATAAGAAGCTTCCTTTCTTCATTTAGCATCAGCTACCCCCCGGTATATCTTATATATATCTTCTCTGGATGGAAAGTATTCGGAAAATGCACTTGCCGAACCAGTACATACACCAAGCTTAAATGCGTGCACCAGATCACCGGTTTCTATAAAACCGGCTATAAATCCAGCCACCAGAGAATCCCCTGCACCAACTCCATTTACAAGAGTTCCTTTAGGTGCCTGCATCTCTATAACCTTCTTCTCACTATCTATATATGCAGCTCCGTCACCTGCCATGGAAACGACTACATTTTGAGCCCCCATATCTATAAGTTTTTTTGCATAAGCCACAGCAGAGTCAGGTGTACTTATCTCTACTCCAAAAAGATCTCCAAGCTCCTGAAGATTTGGTTTTACAAGAAATGGTCCGTACTCAAGCACATTCATAAGAAGCTTTCCGGATGCATCAACTATAACACGAACCCTTCTTTCTTTTACTTTCCTGATTATATCACAATATATGGTCTCAGGCATGGAAGATGGAATACTTCCGGCAAGGACAAGTATATCCCCTTCCTCTATCTGATCCAGCTTCTGAATAAGACGCTCTACTTCCTTATCTGATATCACAGGTCCAGATGCATTTATCTCCGTACCTTCAACTGATCTCATCTTAATATTTATTCTGGAGCATCCTTCTTCCAGCTTTATCTCTTCTGTATTAATACCAAGTCTGCTTATTCTTCTTGTTATCTCATCCCCAACAAAGCCCGCCGAGAAGTAAATCGCAGTATTAGGAATCCCCAGATTACTGAGTACCGTGGAAACATTAAGTCCTTTACCACCCGGGAGCAGAAGCTCCGAAGTGGCACGATTAGTAATCCCAAGTCTGAAGTTGTCAGTTCCCACAAAATAATCAAGGGAAGGATTAAATGTCACTGTATAAACCATGAATTTCCTCCGGTCATATCTTCTTACATCCGCTCACCTACCACAGAAAATCTGTTCCTATCACGTCAGCTCCATAGCTTTTCATTAAGGCAGCCTCATCAGAATCATTTACTGTAAATACATACGATATAAGTCCTGCCTCCTTAAGCGCTGCACCATTATAATCATTATAAGTTTCTTTCGCTGTACTGAAGCTTATAATACCATTTTCATTACAATAATTAATAAACTGTTCAGGAGAATATATAGATTCTTCTCTTACATCATCACCGGCATAGTACATATTCAGAAGCGGAAAATCATAAGTATCCTTAACCGCCTGCATCATATCTGTAGTCTGCCCGCCCGCTATAATTCTGTCAAGAACAGAGTAATCATTCTTACAGGTATCCAGAATCATCTTATACAGTTTCTGTGTTGATTCATAGCTTCTATTACCTGCATCTACCATGAGATACATATCATCATGCTCTTTCATGAACTGAACTATATCACTAAAACTTGTGGCAGTATATTCACCCTGTATTCTGAATGTCATAAAAGAATCATAATTGCAGGTATGATTATCGAAATCATATCCATTACTTGTAAAATAATCCTTACTTTCTTCTGTCAGTTCATTTCCGTTCATATCTCTGAAAGGATATGCTATTCCTATTCTGTCGTTCCAGTCAGCTTCACTCCATATATTATCCTGGCCACTGTGCGCAAGGACTAATACGTCATCACTGGTATATGAAACATCCGCTTCAAACAGCCTGTAACCTGCTTCATACGTTTTTCTTAAACAATCAATAGAATTAATATATGATTTACCATCCATCCCACCCAGAGCATGCATTATGTACTCTGAATTTTCAACCGTTTTCTTATATTCCTCAACTACTCCATCTGTATCTCTATCCATTACGCTTACCTCTGTTACACCATCAGACAGAGTTGAGGTATTCTTAGAGCCACAGGCTGAAAGAGAGGCTATCATAATTCCGGCTGCAACAACTGCTACTATTTTATTTCTAATATGCTTGATCATTTCTCATCACTCTTCTTGGAAGGTTCCAGATATTTCTTAAGATACTTTCCTGTATATGATTTCTTTTTCTTTATTATTTCTTCAGGAGTTCCTTCTGCTATAACTGTACCTCCTGCATTTCCACCTTCAGGTCCCATATCTATGATATAATCTGCCTGTTTTATAACATCCATAT
>DOVG01000138.1 GCA_003520205.1 Lachnospiraceae bacterium | reverse complement strand
CATGATTTATGATCATTATCCTGTCACAGAGCTTCTCTGCAACTTCAAGAACATGTGTAGAGAAAAGAACCGCATTTCCTTTCTTTGCATGTTCTATCATCATTTGCTTAAGCTCATATGCCGCTGTCGGATCAAGTCCTGTCATAGGTTCATCAAGTATCCATGCAGGCGGATTATGAACCAGCGCCGCTATAACCATCGTCTTCTGTCTCATACCATGAGAATATTCTTTCATCGGACGGCCTAACGAATCCTTTATGCCAAATCTTTCGGCAAGTTCATTTATACGTTCCTCCCTTGAATCGATAGGAACCTTATAGAGATTTGCTATATAGTTAATATATTCTATTCCTGTAAGCTGGAGCAGTATGTCAGGATTATCTGCTACATAAGCAAAGCTTTCCTTGGCTTTAATAGGATCCTTAACTATATCAAAACCATTAATCGTAGCTTTTCCCTCAGTTGGTTTCAGTATCCCCGTCAGCATCTTGATACAGGTGGTCTTTCCTGCTCCGTTTGGTCCTGCAAAACCTACTATTTCTCCAGGTTTGATTTCAAAAGACAGATTGTCCACCGCTTTAAAATCTTTACCATATACCATTGAAAGATTTTCTGCTTTAATCATGCTGCTACTCCTTTAAAGCTTTACTTATACTTTGAATATGAATTACTTTGATTCACAATACTCACATCTATATATTCTCTTCTCTACATCCGTGAGATTAAAAATGTGAGGAATGTTCGGCTCTATAGCTGTTATACATCTCGGATTCTTACATTTCTTTATATTTACAAGACGTGTAGGAAGGTCAACCTTCTTCTTTTCTATAGTTTTTCCATCCTTGATGATACTTACTGTCACACCCGGATCGATATATCCTATTACATCCAGATTAATATCATATTCATCTTTATCAACCTTTATTATATCTTTCTTTCCCATCTTCTCGGACTTAACATTCTGCATCATAGCTACACTGCAGTCCAGTTTATCCAGTCCCAGATCATAATATATTTTCATCGCATTTCCTGCTGTTATATGATCAAGTACGATACCATTCTGTATACTGTCTATTTTCATGATTTTAATCCTTTCTACTGTTTATCGAAGTAGTATTTTCCACTATCAGGTCTGAAATATGTTCTGATATATCCATCAGTGGATACTATTACAAAATCATTAGTTTCTTCCAGATAATAGCAGTCATCACCATCTTCTTTTTCAGGCTTGATATCCTGTATAACTAAATGATTTATCGGAAAGTGTAACTTTTATTGAAGAAGCAGCATTACTCTCGGTTGAATAATTAAGCATAGTCCCCAGAATTAATACAACTACCAGGAACAGTGCTAAAAAGCGATTAACTTTTTTCATACCTTGTCTCCTTCTAAGATCACTCAGAAATCGCTATAATAGTCCGATAAGGCGACTGATTAGTGCCATTCTTGCAAATTTGCCATACTTCACCTGACGGAAATAGCAGGCTCTCGGATCATTATCTACTGATGGAGATATCTCATTAACTCTTGGGAGCGGATGCAGAACTATCATATCCTGCTTGGCAAGCTTCATCTTCTTGGTATCAAGGATATATGTGTCCTTGAGTCTTACATAATCAGCCTCATTGAAGAATCTTTCACGCTGAACTCTTGTCATATAGAGCATATCCAGTTCGCCTATATTTTCTTCAAGAGATGTTACCTCTTCATATTCAAGACCGGCAGGCTCTATCACTTCTGATATTATATAATCCGGAACTTTAAGCTCTGGAGGGGATATCAGTATAAATCTGATTCCTTTATATCTGGACATTGCTTTTATAAGCGAATGTACTGTACGTCCGAACTTCAGGTCTCCACAGAAACCTATGGTCATATTATCAAGTCTGCCTTTTTCTTTTCTTATAGTCAAAAGGTCAGTTAATGTCTGTGTCGGATGGTTATGTCCTCCATCACCGGCATTTATTATAGGAACCGGCGAAAACATAGATGCGAGCTTAGGCGCTCCTTCGTTCGGATGACGCATAGCTATTACATCTACAAAACAGCCTACGGTTCTTACAGTATCTTCAACGCTTTCACCCTTTGAAACTGAAGAATCATTTGCGGATGAAAAGCCTATTACATTCCCTCCAAGATCCAGCATTGCTGACTCAAAGCTCAGCCTGGTTCTTGTAGATGGCTCATAAAAAAGTGTCGCAATCTTCTTTCCTTTCGCTACCTCACTGTATTTCTCAGGATTGTCATACATTTTTTCTGCCAGAGCCAGGATATCATCCAGTTCTTCCAGCGATAGATCCATAGGATCAATCAAGTGTTTCATATCAGTCTCCATTCCGTCGCCATATCAACGACTTATTATTTATAGATTTTTGTAATTGTTCAGCAAGGTTATGTTTTTTCACAAAAATGACGTGTGAAATCACACGTCATTTTAAATTAAATCATCATTAGCACTTTTTTAATAAGTAATACATAACCGCTTTTTCAGCATGGCGTCTGTTCTCTGCTTCATCGAGAATTGTTTCCATATGTTTCTTCTCAACGGATTCAGAAATTTCAAAACCAACATGCATAGGCATGTCGTGGAATACCAACGCATCTGAACCATCAAGAAACTCATCATTTATCTGATAAGGCATCATCTTCGCCAGAGTTTCCTCTTTCTGCTGCTTATATGCAGGATTGTTAAAGAATTCCATATCTACCCATGTATCTGTATAAACAATCTGCATCTTCTTTGCATATTCCTTAGCTTCTTCCATAGACATTGTAGGATCAAGCTCTACATAATGACCTGTTGCTTTTGCTTCTTCATAGAACTCAGGTCCACAAGCTGTATTATTAACAAGTGGTGTCAGTCCATAAAGAGTTCCCTTCTTCATCTTGGAGAAGAATTCTACAAGTGAATTAAATACATTATTCTTTGCACCTATGAACATGAAATTCACATTCAGATCACCGAATTTCTCAATGATTGTAAGTGCATCTGCAAGTATCTGACATGGGTGATAAGAACTGTCACAACCATTGATAAATGGAACTGTTACATTTTCTCCAAACAATTCAACTGTCTCATTCTTAACAAGACGAGCCATTATAATATCAACATTTCGGCAAACATATTTGATTTCTGACACAGGTTCGCCGAGAACAAAATTAGAATCTTCCCATAGCTGATTGAAATATGTACCACCAAGTTCAGTTATTCCAGTTGCAAAGGAAAGGAATGTTCTGGTTGATGTCTTCTCAAAAAGCGAATAAAGCTTCTTGCCCTTAAGGCTGTCTGCATATTTATCCGGATTCTTTTTCATATCCTGAGCTATGTTAAGGATTTCCATAAGTTCCTCAGGAGAAAAGTTCTTAAAATTTAGCATATTCTTCATATGTATACTACCTCTTTATATAAAAGTAATAACTCGCGTGGGACAAGTCCACGAAAGCTATTATACTATAAATAATTTGCACTATTCAACAGCTTTTTAAATTCGATAGAAATATCAAAAAAATAATTGATTTACATTATGTAAACATGTTATTGTTAAAGAGTTAAAAGTACATACGTATATGAAAAAGGAGGTTTATATGGAATCATCAAAAAAATATATTGCCGAGTTTATCGGAACATTCATTCTTGTTTTCATCGGTTGTGGAACAGCAATGCTCGTTGGCTGTGATGCCGTGAATGGTGGAGGATATGTTCTTACTGCATTTGCATTCGGTCTCGCTATCGTCGCTCTTGCTTACAGTGTAGGTAACATCTCCGGCGGACATGTAAATCCGGCAGTTTCACTTGCATTTCTTATCACAGGACAGATGACTGTCACAGACTTCATCGGATATCTGGTAGCTCAGATCTTAGGAGCTCTTGCAGGAAGTGGACTTCTCGCTCTTATTTTCAGCCTTGCAGGAATTGAGGATATGACTGGTGGTTATGGAACAAATGGTCTTGGAAATATCAACGACAGTGCTGCTGCAGGAATTCTCGTTGAGATAATTCTTACATGTATCTTCGTTCTTTGCATACTTGGTGTTACTTCACCTAAGCGTACACACGGTTCATTCGGCGGTCTTATTATCGGACTTACACTTGTAGGAGTTCATATCCTTGGAATCGGGCTTACAGGAACTTCTGTTAATCCAGCCAGAAGTATCGGTCCTGCTCTTGTAGCTGCATTTGCAGGTAATGGTGATCCTCTCAGTGTTATCTATGTATTTATCATAGGACCATTCATCGGTGCTGCTATCGCAGCTGGTATCTTCCTTTTCCTGGAAGGAAGAATTGAAAAGAAGGACTGATTATCTAGTTAAATAGAGCAGACTAAACTTTGTAATATAAAAGCTCTGCCTCTGTATGATTCATCAAGTAGCTTTGATGGATTATACAGCGGCAGAGCTTTTTTTCTTAATGAATAAATCTTTTGTACACTTTGTCTATAGCATTTTCCACAAACAAAACAAGTAAAAAGTATCAATGAATAATTGACAACATTTTCATATATTATATATGCAATATAACGAAATAATTATATATGCCGTTAATCGATTGACATATGCATTTATAACACGATATATTTGTGTAGATTGTTCAAATCCGGGGGCGAATAATCAAAAAATTATACACATTTAACAATGGCATAAGGAGGTTAAAAGATTTAATGGTAAAGAAATTTAAGCGATTTTTAGTCGCCGCGCTTGTGGCCTCGATGGCGCTATCTCCGGTTAGCACAGCCGGTCTTAGTGTCCATGCCGAAGGCGCAGAAGAAAGTAACTATGAGGAAAATGGCGAGTATACATTTACATTTGACAAACTGGAACTTGACCCTCAAAGTGCTAAAGATAATGGGGGAACTGATGTAGTTGTAGCTGAAGATGGGTCAGCCAAATTCAACTTCAAGGGTCAATATGCACAGGCTTATTTCAAGCTTCCTGAAGGTATTAATCCTAGACGAGTATCAAAAATAGAATTTAAAGATGCTGATACTGCCGGCTTTTCAGTTAAAGTTTTACCAGAACCCGGTGATGATTCTTTAGCAAAGTCCAATGGTAATGGTGTACAGTACGGAAGCAATACGCTAAGTTTAAGTGGTCTTGAATTTGCATATTTTGCTGCTATGACAACCGCTGCCAATGGAGGTAACTATTCTTCTTCTGCTGTCATCATTACGTTAGATGATGAACCAGTAATTGAAAAAGATACAACAGTTGCAACCTATAAAATCGGTGATCTTGATTATAAAGTCCTTGAAACAGTCGATGGAACACAGGATCCCGCAGTTGTTATCGATGAAGAGGCTCGTACAGCCACTTTTGTCGGTCAGTATAAGAGTTTATTCTTTAAACTCCCCGCTGATATTGATTCTTCTCGAGTATCAAAGATAGACATAAAGACAGATAACATCGGCAACTTCATGGGAAAAGCTTATTCTGCTGATGCTTATGATAATAATAATTTCTGGGGTGCCGGTGAGCCACTCAAAGAGTCTTTAGAAGATCTTGATGGTCTTGGAGCTGGTGCTTTCTGCCTCATGAGTTTGAATAAAGATAACGAAACCGGAAATTATGGTGTAATCTCACTCGACAGTGAAGTTGAGATTTCTATTCTTCCTTCTCAGGAAATCCAGACTGATATTCCTGATCTCTGGAAAGAAGTTGAAAAAGAAACAGGTCTTGGCGAAGGCACTTTAACAGGTACATGTCTAGCAAGCAGCAGTTTAAAAGATGATAAGCTCGTAGCCCTCGTAAAGAAACATTTCAATGCTATTACATTTGAAAACGAATTAAAGCCTGAGTCTATTATGAACGGAATTTATCCTACAGGCGGCTTTAAAGAAGACGACTTAATAGAGTTCAAAGGCTATAAAGTTCCTAAGGGACTCGACTTTTCAACCCCGGATGCAATGCTTGCTGAAATCTATAAATGGAACACTGAAGAAGGATATAACATCAAGGTAAGAGGTCATGTTCTTACATGGCATTCCCAGACACCTGCATGGTTCTTCCGTGAAGGATATTCTTCTTCTAAAAATGCAAAGTATGTATCAAAAGAGGAAATGAACGTTCGTCACGAGTGGTATATAAAAACAGTTATGGATCACTACTTCGGCGCTGATTCTGAAGCAAAAAAATATGGCGAGCTTTTCTATGGATTTGATGTAGTAAATGAAGCAATCAGCGATTCTTCTGACGAAATATACAGAACAAACGGTGATTGGGCTGGACTCTATGGAGTTGGTTCTGCTGAAGAAGCTCCTGACTACATTATCAACGCTTTCAAATTTGCTAACAAGTACGCTCCAAGCTGGCTGGAACTTTATTATAATGATTATAATGATTGCACACCTTCAAAGGTTGCATCTATATCAAAGCTCCTCACTTCTGTTAAGAATCATGAGAGCGATTCTGAGCTTCCTACTAGAATTGATGCATTCGGTATGCAGGCACATCATGATATGGATTCACCTTCAAAGCAACAGATTATCAATGCTGCCAAAACTTATGGCGCAATAGTAGGTAAGGTTCAGGTTACAGAGCTTGATGTTAAATCAACTATAGGATACAAAGGCACCAAAGCCGAAAAAGAAAAAGAATATGCAAAAACAGGTCACAGATACAAAGACATCTATAATGCATATCGCGAAGTAGTAGCATCAGGAGTAAATGTAAATTCATTTACAATCTGGGGAACTATAGATAGCCTTTCATGGCTGAATGATTTTAACGGCGCAGGTGGAGGATCAAATGGACGTCCACAGAGTCCACTTCTCTTTGATGGAAATTATCAAGCGAAGCCTGCTTATTGGGGAATCGTTAATCCAGATTCACTTGATCCTTTTATTCATACAGTAAATATAATAGAATCAGCCGATGGAGATTATAAAAACGGAATAACTAACAGCTTTTCAGAAGGCGATTTAAAGATTGACTTTACACCTGTATGGAATAGTTCTGAAATAAAAATAAAAATCGATATAACTGGCAAAGAGATTTCTTCAGAAGATTACGTTACAGTTTATTATAAGCTTGAAGACGGAGATATTAACTCCGTATCACTTACTTCAACAGACTTTACCAAATCTTCAGATGCATATACCTCCGAGGCCACTATTTCAGGTGAGTTTACCGCATTAACTAAACTCAATCTTGATATACTTGCTGAAATAGGTGGAGTAAAGGCAGCCTACAATGATACAAAGTTTACTCAGGCAGAAGACACAAAGTATTACGCAGATGTTGTATTTAAGCCATATACTTCTATAAAGAATGGTACCGCTATAGTTGATGCTGAGCAGGGTGAAATCTGGAACAATGTAGAAAGTTTTCCTCTTACTATCAATCTTGGTGCATCCAATGATGTAGCTGCTGATGCGAAGCTTATGTGGGATAAAGATAACCTATATCTGTTCATGACAGTTAATGACCCTGTTCTTAATGCAGGTTCTATAAATGATTATGAACATGATTCTATAGAATTATTCATTGATGAGCTCAATCAAAAAGCAGGCGGATATCAGGATGATGATAAGCAGTACAGAGTAAACTACCAAAATAAACAGAGTTTTAATGGTACTTCCTGCAAACCAGAATATATTGAGTCTGCTGCTAAAGAAACTGAAAATGGTTATGTAGTAGAAGCTGCAATAAAATGGACAAGTCTGGAAGCAAAAGCTGGTAAAAAGATTGGTCTTGAACTCCAGATCAATGACGCAAATGCTAACAATAGTAGAAATGGTACCCTAAGCTGGTTTGATACTTCAGGACAGGGCTATCAGGATACTTCTGTTTTCGGTACAGCAGATCTCAGCGATGAAAAAGCTGAGGGGGATGATGTTTTTGAGGCATATATAACTAAAGCCCAGGAAGTTGAAGATCTTATAAAAGCACTTCCAGCTACTGAAGACGTTAATAGAGATAGTTTAAAGGTTATTAGTGAAGCTAAAGAGGCATATGACGACCTTTATCCATATTACAGAAGTCTCGTTGCTAACTCTGACAAATTGGAATCAGATATAACAAAGCTCACAGATATAGCTGATTCAGCAGTGGCAAAATCTCTTGAGGATTATGAATCTGCAAAGGCTTCATTAACTAGTAAGGTAGAAGAACTAACAAATAACCAGTATGCTGCAGATGATGATAAGACCGATGTCACCGATAAATTTGAAGCATATGAAACTGCTACAGCCGCATTAAAAGAACTTGATGACAAAGCTACTAATGCAGATAAATTCACAGCAGCAGATGCATTTACAGAAGCAGCTACAGCTCTCAACGAATCTATAAAGACAGCTGAAGAAAAAGCGAAGGCTGCTGAAGAAGCTGCTATCGAAGCCGCTAAGACTCTTGAGGAAGCTAAGACTCTTGCAAATAACATGATAGATGAATATGCTTCAAGCAAGAAACAAACTGACTATAGAGAAACAGAATATAAAGCTATAAAGGATATAGCTGATACAGCAAAATCTGATATAGAAAAGGCTGCTGATTCAGATACTATCAAAGCAATAGTTAATAAAGCAAAATCTGATATAGATGCCGTAAAAACAGATGTCCAGCTCAAATCAGAAGAAGCAAGAAAAGCAGCCAACGATGCAGTAAAGGCTACAGAAAAGACTGTAAAAGATGCTCAGACTGACGCAGATACAGCACTTAAAGCACTAGAATCAGATACAAATGCATCAGCACAAGACATCGCAGCAGTTAAAGCCGCTAAAGAAGCCCTTGATACAGCAAAGAAGGCAGTTGATTCACTTTCTGAAAATGCTACAACAACTGAAAAGGATAACGCAGTTAAAGCCGTAAATGATGCTATTGAGGCACTTAAGGCTTCTATTAAAACGGCGCAGGATAATGCAGAGGCAGCAAAGAATAAGACTAAAGTTGAAGTAGGCGACAACATAACAGTTGTTGATAAGTTTATCACCTCCAAGAAAGCCCCAGCAGAGATTGCTGGTTCTGATTACGCACCTATCAAACTTCAATCTTCAACAGTCAAGAAAACTTCTGCAAAGATTAAGTGGTCTAAAGTTTCTAAAGCAGTTAAATATGTAATATACTCTTCAGTTGATGGTAAAGCATTTACAAAAAATACAGAAACAGCTAAGACTTCAGTAACAAATAAGAAGCTTAAGAAGAAAACAAACTATTCATATGTAGTAGCTGCATTTGACAAAGACGGAAAGCTTATCTCTACGTCAAAGACTATCAAGGTTGTTACAAAGGGCGGTAAGTATACTAATGTTAAGAAACTAACAGTATCCAAGAAGACTCTTAAGTTAAAAGCTAAAAAGTCAACTAAAATTAAGGTTAAGATAACCAAGGATGATAAGAATAAGAAGCTTACGAGTAAAAAGCTTACATATGTAAGCTCTAACCCTAATGTTGCTAAAGTGAACAGTAAGGGTAAGATTACTGCTAAAAAGAAAGGCAAATGTACCATCTATGTATATGCAAATAATGGTATAAGCGCTTCCACTAAGGTAACTGTAAAATAAACTAATTAATTTAACCGGATAGAATAATCAAAAGAGGGTCTGACGGCAGTCAGACCCTCGAACTTTATCTCTCAGATAATATATGAAGTTAGATAACATACGGATTATCAGAAAACTATAGTAATCATAGTTCCTTTACCTTCTTCAGAATCAAGCATTATATCATGTTCCAGCCTACTACAAAGCTTCTTACAGAGATAAAGACCCTATGCCAGTCGATGCTTTTCCATTTCTGCCATTGGTTCCTGTAAAACCTTTATCAAATGCTTTGCTTATCTCGGAAGATTTCATTCCGATTCCATTATCTTCAATGATTAACGAAACACTTTTTTCTAAAACAGATGTATAAATATTTATTCGGAGTGATTCATATTCTTTTGCATATTTTATACTGTTATCTATTATCTGGCCTATTATAAATCCTATCCATTTCTCATCACTTAGTATTCTTTTATTATTTGTCGAATCAGTATAAAATAACATAAGTGTCAAAAGGTACTTTTGACACCCACATCATAAAACCAATAAAGTACTTTATCATTTATATATACATCTAACAATCGCTTTACAATAAAATAACCTTACAAAGTTGTAAGGTTATTTCATAACTCATTATTATTTTAAATATCCGGCAAGCTTCTCAGCCACATCAGTATGCTCCCAAGGAACATCTATATCTGTACGGCCAAAATGTCCATAAGCAGCAGTCTGCTTATATATAGGACGTCTCAGATCAAGCATCTTGATGATACCTGCAGGTCTTAAGTCGAAGTTTTCTCTTATTATCTCAACTATCTTCTCATCAGAAAGCTTTCCGGTTCCAAATGTATCTACCATGATGGATGTAGGTTTTGCTACTCCTATAGCATATGAAAGCTGTATCTCGCACTTGTCAGCAATGCCTGCAGCCACTATATTTTTTGCTACATATCTGGCAGCGTATGATGCAGAACGGTCAACCTTTGTTGGATCCTTACCGGAAAATGCACCGCCGCCGTGACGTGCATATCCACCATAGGTATCTACTATTATCTTTCTTCCCGTAAGTCCTGAATCACCATTTGGACCACCAATTACGAATCTACCTGTAGGATTAATGAAGTACTTCGTATCACCATCTATCATATCAGCAGGAAGTACCGGTTCAAATACATATTTCTTTATGTCTTCATGTATCTTTTCCTGTGTCACTTCATCACTATGCTGTGTGGAAAGAACAACAGTATCTATTCTAAATGGCTTACCATTCTCATCATATTCTATAGTAACCTGAGTCTTTCCATCAGGTCTCAGGTAATCGAGTGTACCATTCTTTCTTACCTCTGTAAGCTTTAATGCAAGTTTATGAGCAAGGGCGATAGGATAAGGCATGAATTCAGGTGTCTCATTTGTAGCATAACCAAACATAAGTCCCTGATCCCCGGCACCTATTGCTTCTATTTCCTCATCAGACATCTGATTTTCTTTGGCTTCAAGAGCTTTATCTACTCCCATAGCTATATCTGCCGACTGCTCATCTATAGCTGTTATAACTCCACATGTATCGCAGTCAAAACCATACTTAGCTCTGTCATAGCCTATCTCTCTGATAGTTTCACGAGCTATCTTCTGTATATCCACATAAGCCTCTGTGGTTATCTCTCCCATTACCATTACAAGTCCTGTAGTACATGTTGTTTCACATGCTACACGGCTGTTAGGATCCTGTCTGAGCAATTCATCCAGAACTGCATCAGATATCTGATCACATATTTTATCCGGATGGCCTTCAGTTACCGATTCAGATGTAAAAAACCGTCTTTCCATCGTATTCCTCCTGTTAAATAATTAGATAGTTACAATTTGCAAAAAACCGGCTGTGCTGTGAGCACAACCGGATTTGATTAGCAGTAGTATTCAAATCCCCTTATTGCTCACGTCTATACGTGCTCAGGAAGGCACCTTCGTGCGTTCATAACGCTATCGGGTTGCCGTGGCTTCAACGTCCCCTGTGACTCCACCACTCTTAATAAGAGTTTTGTTGGGATATATACCAACGTAGATAAAATACAATAAATCATCCTACATGTCAAGTAGGTTACAGCCTTTTACTGATATTTGCTGCAAGTTCTTTTTGTTCTGCATCATCAGGAGTAAGCTGTCTCCAGCCCACACCTACATTATCATCATCATATCTTGGTATCACATGTGTATGAAAATGATATACAGTCTGTCCGGCTGCTGAGCCATTATTCTGTACTATATTTATACCATCACATTCTAGCTCTTCCTTAAGAGCTGCTGCTATCTTCTTAGCAAGCGGCATAACTTTTGCAGCAGTTTCATCACTCAGTTCAAACAGATTATCAGCATGCTGCTTAGGTAATATAAGAGCATGTCCTTTATTTGCCGGACTGGCATCTAAGATTACAGTAAAATCATCATCCTCATATATTTTATTTGTAGGAAAAACTCCATTTGCTAATTTACAGAAAATACAATCATCTTTAATCATTTCATTTATTCCTTTCTTCAAACTTTATGTCATAAGTGCCGAAAGGTACTTTTGACACCTACGTCATAATATCACTTCTAAATATAGCATTATTTTGGGATTTATGCCACTTTACATTTTTATTCTTGTGTTCTATATTAATGATGTATGTACATATCGTCAAGAAAATCATATGGTGCTTTGCATTTAAACACCAATAAATGAATCGTTCATGAGGAGGCGCTGACATGCAGTATTCAGCAGAAATAAAAAAATATAAGGAAAAAGATGTAGTTGAGCTAAAAGCAGGGAACTACACAGCTACTATCGCTCCATTTCTGGGCAGCAATATTCTATATATGAAGGATATTGAAAATGACGTAGATTTTTTCAGGCATGATGACACTCTCAGTATTGAAGAATTAAAGGCCAGTCCTGAAGTATACGGTTTCCCTACTCTACTCTATGCTAACAGGCTTAAGGACGGAATACTAAAAACAAGCGATGCAGAGTATCATTTTCCTATCACTTGCAAGGAAGAGAATACTTCACTTCATGGTTTTCTCCATAAAAGAGAACATACAGTAACTGAAACTTCTGCAGATGATAATTCAGCTATCTGTAAAACCGAATATATCTATGACGAAAATGATCCTTTCTATGAAACATTTCCAGTGAGCTTTAAGGCAGAATTTGAATTCAAACTCACAGACGATGGAATGTTCTATAATGTTACAATCACTAATACTTCAGATAAGCAGCTGCCTTATGGTATCTGCAATCATACAACTATAAATGGTCCTTTTACCTCAAAAGGCGACGCTCTGGAAACCAGAATTTTTGTAACTATCGGAGATAAATGGCCTCTGAACCAGAGAAATCTTCCTACCTGTGATTTCGTAGCTCTGGATAATCATGACAGACAGTATCTGACAGGTTCCATGATTCCGGTAAAGCACATCATCAACAATGACGTATATAACTGTGAAACATACGAGGTTGACGGTCTTCCATTCCGTGGTGCCATAGTTACCGACCTGAAAACAGGTAAAGAGATAAGATATGAAGTAGATAATAATTTCAAATTCTGGGTTATCTGGAATGATGGCGGTGAAAAAGGATACTTCTGTCCTGAACCATCTACATGGATGATAGATGCACCTAATCTTCCACTTCCCGGAGAAGAATCAGGCTATGAAGAGCTGGGTCCCGGTGAATTCAAGACTGTTTATGAACATATATATTGTAAGTAAAAAAGCTTTCAAATGTCATTCTGACGAAGTGAAGAATCTTAAAAAAGAGACCAATATAATCAGGTCTTTTTTTTATCTTTTAAACATCCTTGTAAACTATAGTTTTTTGATACTTTTGACAGAAGTCTGATACTCTCTTTTCTTGTAAATCCATACCACTTATAGTATAATTTAACTCTAAAAACACGAAAGGAAAAGGTAAATTACTTATGAAATTCGGTTACTTTGATGATGATAAGCGTGAGTATGTCATCACATCCCCTAGAACTCCATATCCATGGATTAACTACCTTGGAACAGAGGGATTTTTCTCACTTATATCCAACACTGCAGGAGGATATCACTTCTATAAAGATGCACGTCTGAGACGTATCACACGTTATCGTTACAACAATATACCAGTTGATATGGGTGGTCGTTACTTCTATATCAATGACGAAGATACAGTATGGAATCCCGGCTGGTCACCAGTCAAGACAGAGCTTGATTTCTATCAGTGCCGTCACGGTATGGGATATACTGTAATTACAGGAAAGAAAAAGGAACTTAAGGCTGAAGTAACTTTCTTCGTACCTCAGGGTGAAAATGCTGAGATTCAGAAGGTGGTTCTTAAGAACGAAGGAACTTCTCCTAAGAACTTTACTCTTTTCTCATTCCTTGAATGGTGTCTGTGGAATGCTGAGGATGACTCAACAAACTTCCAGAGAAACTTCAACACAGGTGAGGTTGAGGTAGAAGGTTCAACTCTTTTCCATAAGACAGAATATAAAGAGCGTCGTGATCATTTTGCATTCTATACTGTAAATGCTGACATAGATGGTTATGACTGTGATAAAGAAAGCTTCATGGGACTTTACAACGGTTTCGACAGACCAGATGCTGTTTTCGCAAATAAGTCCAATAATTCAAAGGCTGACGGCTGGTCACCTATCGCATCACATTCTCTTAAGATATCTCTTGCACCTGGTGAAGAGAAGACTCTTATCTTCATGCTCGGTTATGTTGAGAATGGAACAGATAAGTGGAATGCTGATGGCAGCATGAATAAGACAAAAGCTTATGAAATGATTGAAAAATATAATACAGCTGATAAGGTTGATGCAGCATTTGAGAAGAATGTTCAGATGTGGAACGATCTTCTCTCCAAGTACACTGTTAAAACTCCTGATGAAAAGGTTGACCGTATGGTTAATATCTGGAATCAGTATCAGTGTATGGTTACATTTAACATGTCAAGAAGTGCTTCATACTTTGAGTCAGGTATCGGACGTGGAATGGGCTTCAGAGATTCCAATCAGGATCTTCTCGGATTCGTTCATCAGATACCGGACAGAGCTCGTGAAAGAATCCTTGATCTCGCAGCTACACAGTTTGAAGACGGTGGATGCTTCCATCAGTATCAGCCACTTACAAAGAAGGGAAATGATACTCTTGGCGGTAACTTCTCAGATGATCCACTGTGGATGATTCTATCTACAGCAGCATATATCAAGGAAACCGGCGATTATTCAATACTTGATGAGCAGGTTCCATATCGTAATGATGCATCTCTTGCACAGTCAATGATGCACCACTTACATCAGTCCTTCTACAAGGTATGTAAGGAAGTTGGTCCTCACGGACTTCCACTTTCCATGAGAGCTGACTGGAATGACTGTCTGAACCTTTCATGCTGGTCAGATACACCGGGAGAAAGCTTCCAGACCTATACATCACCTAAATATGGCGATAAGGGCTTCTCTGACACAGCAGAATCAATCTTCGTAGCTACACTCTTTACTTATGCAGGTCCTGAGTATGTGGCTCTCTGCAAGAAGAAGGGTGACGAAGCTGAAGCTGCAGCAGCACAGGCTGAGATAGATAAGATGAAAGAGAAAATCAAGAAGTTCGGTTGGGACGGCGACTGGTTCATCAGAGCATATGATGATCTCGGACGTAAGGTTGGTTCCAAGGAATGTGAAGAAGGTAAGATCTTCATCGAGCCTCAGGGCTTCGGTATCATGTCAGATA
>DOVG01000177.1 GCA_003520205.1 Lachnospiraceae bacterium | reverse complement strand
GCTTTATCCATAATGAGCGGCATAGCCATACCCATAAATCCGTATCTCATTTTGTTTTCTTAGTTACCTCTCCCTTATAAGATCGTACATATGAAACCTTTCACCACAGTTTCTGACTCTGTCCAGCTTCATTCCAAGATGCTGATATCTCATAGCTTTATCCTTGTCGTCAGTATCCAGAATTACCGACACTTTTCTTTTATCGGCCACCCTGTATACATCCTCAAGTATCTTTCTCATATATCCCTGCCCCTGAAATTCAGGTCTCACCACAAGCATTTCTATTCTGATATATTTTCTCTTGGCTTTTTTCATTCTGGTTTCTATTGTGTTACCTTCAGCAAAGCAGGCTTTAATAAATGACTTCATATTCGAGAAGCCGCCAAGAGCTTTTTTCTCGGCCATAATCATCTTTATCCCATCAAAAAATCTAACACTTCCAGCTCCTTCCCCAGAAAGCATAAGATATCCTTCATGTCTATCAGATGTTGTATATAAAAGCCCACTGTTATATGCAGCCTGGGTTATGGCATTCATATATACAAACATATCCTCGCGGGATTTGATGTACTTTACCAGTCCTAAGTCTTCAGCATTATACTTATAATCATAAAAGGCATCCGCAATCTGTCTTGAAATTGCAGTCACATCTTCCTTATTTAATCCAGTTAACTTCTTCATCATCTGCCTCTTTATTTATCAGATCTTCTGTATATAAAATCACATTTATCTCCACCGGTTCCGAGTGTCATGGTTCTTATAAAGTCCACATTATCCAGGCCACAGTAGGCATATTCATCACTATCGCAAAATGATTTTGTAAGTTCGGGCAGTCCCAGCTTTGAAAGATATTCACAATACGGGCAGGCTCTCATGTTGAAGGAAACTTCTTCCTTATCCTTCCGTACCCACTCAACCTTAAAACCTGCCTTTTCACCAAATGCAGCATCTGTCATTATTCCACATATCTTCATGAAAAAGCCGGCGCCGATTTTTGTAGAGGTCATTTTTGCAAATGATTCATGTCTAGATTCATTTTTCTTCTTTATACATTTTTCTATCCATTTATAGGCTTTATTAGGATAATATTCCTTTAATACTTTATAGAGAGCCGCCCTTTCAAGGATGAATGTCGCATGCATTTTATTGGTCTTAACTATGTCTCCTAAGATTCCTGCCATACGGTCATATTCTGCGTCTGCCTCTTTTTTAATCCTATCAGTCTGTTCGTCGCCATAAGCTTTACTTAGATGTAAGAATAAAGGAATATATTCTTTTATTTTGTCATATCTGTTCTTTTTCATTTACTTCACCCTCCAATATAAATATGCCGGAATAAAAAATGTCATCTCAAGAAGACTCTCCAGTGAACCCGTAAGCCCCCACTCTCCCGTGATTTTTGCAAACACAACAAATATCAGTACCAGAATGAAGTATCCACCGAATATATAAAAAACATTTCTCTTTTTTAGACCAAACTTTCCGCTCAGAACACCATAAATCAGTATTATTTCAGTGAGATATCCCAGTATAGCCAAAGTATAAGTAAGCGGATTTAAGTACGACTGAGCATGTTCTATAAGCGTCACAATCTGTGATTCAGACACACCCGCATTTATCGCTGATCTATATGTTAAAGGACTATAAACACCAAGGGTAAAATGCATATAAAGAACTCCACCTATACAAAGCAACGAAGGAAGAATTAAGACATTCCCCCATCTATTAAACACATTATGATACATCTTCCCAAGGCTAATAAAACCCATTAGAAGCAGCAGACTACCGATGACACCTATCCACATAGAAGTCATAAGTCTCCACTCCGGGACATCCCACAGAGCCGTTTGATCATCGGATAATACATCCTGTCCTATATATAAAAACATATCGGCTATCGCATACACTATAGTACCCGCAATTCCGGCTCCAGCCATTATCTTATTAACCTTGATCGTATCATTATCCACTATATTCATTTCTATTCTCAAATTACCTTTCTCTTACAAGATTGTTCATTAATAGTTACGATTATCTGAATATAAGATCGTTTTGTTAGATATTTCTAACTATATATAGTATCATATAACCTACAATATTACAAAAACAAAATCAAATCAAAACAAAAAACTCTTCAGAATTATGTCACTTAGTTAACATAACTCTGAAGAGTTTCTTGTTATCCATTATTACTCTCTATTTTTAAGTACTTCTGCTGGAACTATTCGCTTAATCTTTCCTGTTAATACTCCACTGATTCCAAGATAAACCGAAACTATTCCAAGAATAACTGCTCCATATAAGAACCACTCAATATGAAGATTCATCCCCATAGCTGTGTTGGCGATAAAATAGGGATATATCATATCTGCGATCTTTTTGACAACCGGGATACCGATACAAGCCCCCAGCATCACTGCATAAAAGTTTCCATCCAGATATACTCTTCTGATTTCTTTCATTCTGTATCCAAATATTTTTACAAGAGATATTCCAAATGAAGCTCTGTCTATCATTACATTTAACATCAGATACATAACGGCTATAAATATCAGAATGGATACTGCAATAAGTATCACTATAAGTGACATCATCTGATCCACGAATATTCCCGCTGCACTCTCGATATCTGCTCTCTTTGTTACAGAGCTTAGGCGCCCACTATCAATCCTCAGATCTTTATCTGAAAGAACCATGTTATAGTAGTCATCACTTTCTCCGAATAATTCTCTCATTTCATCAATATCCATAAATGCTGTAAGGCCGATGGAATAAGGCACTATGTCAGAGACCGTAAATGCATATCGTGTGTCCTCAGATGTATCATCCAGTATAAAGGTATCACCTATCTGTAGATCATACTTTTGCGCTGTCGATGAGGCTATCACTATATCCTTCTTATTACCACTGGTCTTGAAATTATAATAAGGATTATCCTTATCAATACCTATTACATTTACATCCAGCGAATAATCCAGATAATTCATGGAGAGATTCTTGGCAAAACATGCTTCTCCGCCCTCAGGTACTTTCTCTGTCGGATATTTATAAATATACATATATTCATAATTGATATCGGCCAGATTTTCTTCCTTCACATTATTGCAGAGCACGAAGCAATCCAGACCGATCATAAATATGAGAAGGGCTACAACCATTCCGATTACTACTGTAAATACGCTTCTTCTCTCACGCATCATCTGTCTTCCGGAAAACTCACGTAGAAATCCTTTGCCCCTTCTGCCTTTAGCCTTTCCTCCAGCAGATGAATTATTCATAGCTGCAAATACACCGCTTCCACCATTTACAAGACTTTCCTGTTCATTTTTGATAAGCGAAAGTGCTGTTCTGGACAGTTTCTTACGAATCACAAGTGCATTAACCAGAATTGAAATAACCGGTGGCATAACTA
>DOVG01000025.1 GCA_003520205.1 Lachnospiraceae bacterium | reverse complement strand
ACATCGCTTATACCCTTGACACTATTTACAAAGTCAAGATATTCACTAATATACTGATTAATAACAGTAAGACAGTCTATCATAAGACCTAGATTATCACGAACATAAGTCCTGTTACCAAGGTTTACAGCATTTTCCATTCTTAGCGCAATTTCAGATGCTTCAACTGCACCTATATTCTGACATCCGGTCCTGATATTATGAAGTTTGTTTCTGAATCCTCGATAATCATTCTTAAATCTGAAATTCAGATCATTTCCGGAGTCTTTATTCTGATTGTAAAATGTACTTAATATTCTGTTATATACATCAATACTTCCGCCGATTTTCTCCAGAGTAGTAACTACATCAAAGAAATCCTCCAGCTTCTTAAGTCCTTCACTGTATCTCGAATCAGTGATATATTGAGTAACGTCATTCGTTCTGTATTTGATTTTTTCTTTGTCTGCAAATCTTACTATTATTCCTGCAAAAACAGTTATATCAAAAGGTTTAAGAACTATATCTGAGAAGCCTTCATCCATAAGTTCCTGCCTGTTTTTTCCTATAGCGTCTTCAGACATGGCAATAACAGGAAGATTACGGAACTTCTCATCAGACAGTTCCCTTATCTCCTTAAGTGCATCTATACCATTCATAACAGGCATAACGATATCCATAAAGACCATATCATAATCATTATTCATGACCATATCTATAGCACTAAGTCCGCTGCCCGCAGTATCCACTCTTATATCAAGAGCACGCATTACATCCATCGCTACATTTCTGCTGATTTCAACATCATCTACAAGAAGTATTCTAAGATCAGGAGCCCACATCTTCTCAGCTTCTTCTCTGGATACTCTTTCGATAGTATTCTCATTTAGCGGTATAACAGCTCCACCTTCAACATATTTCTTCTGCATAACCGAGATAGTGAATGTAGAACCGGCGCCAACCATGCTTTCAACCTCTATATCTCCACCCTGAAGTTCTGCAAGCTTTTTAGCTATTGAAAGGCTTATACCATTACCAGTATTCATTACTGACTTTTTGGTTTCATCGATATAATATATCTCAAAAAGGTGTTCAAGTCTCTCTTCACTGATTCCGGTTCCGGTATCAGAGATACTGAATATCATATTTATTTTATTATCCGGAATAACACCTTCTTCAACATTAAAATCATAACAATCAACAGAAAGAGTTATGGAGCCTTCCTTTGTATACTTCAGCGCATTATCCAGCACTATACTCAGAGTATTCTTGATCTTATCAAAATCACCTATAAGTATATCAGGAATATTTTCACCCAGATCAACTATAAATTTAATAGGCTGATCTGAAAGCTTATTAAGCATGTTATCTGAGATATCACAAATAAGAGTTGTTATAGAATATGGCTCACTAAGAGGTGTTTCAGCCCCTGATTCAAGTCTGGCAAGAAGAATAGTTTCATCTACTTTACCAATTACATCCTCTCCTTTTTCAATGATAGCCTTAAGTTCGTTAGCTGTCCCCTCATCTACACTTCCTTCCTTTATCATTGTATTAGCCTTACTGATCATTGCATTTATAGGAAGCTTGATTTCATTACTCATATTAGCCAGGTAGTCTGTCTTTGCTGTATTACTTTTTATAGCATCCTCATGTTCTTTGGACAGATTCTCAAGCTCTTTATTCTTACCAAGGAATTTTTTCCTTAAACTTATAGTCGTACAGGTTGCGATAAGTACAAGAAGTATGATCATAAACATGATACCGCCTCTTATGAACTTATTCTCAAAAAATCCCTCCTGTTTATTTATCGTAAATGAAGAAACATCCTCGCTCGCAGCACCATCTCCATTAGATGCGCTTACATTAAATACATAACTTCCACCATCAAGATTAGTATATACAGCCTGAAGATTATCTGTTCCAGATAGAACCTGAGGTTCATTATCAAATCCCACCAGCTGATAGGTAACTTTGATATTTTCTCTATTCTGAAAGCTAAGCACACCAAAATAAATCTCTACCCTCTGAGTATCAGAAGGGATAGAAATCGAATTACCTGCCTCATTGAAATGCTGTGTTTTACCATCAATGATAACATCCGTAACATTTATCTTCGGAGGAATCTTATTTATATATATCATAGCCGGATTAAATGTAACTATGCCTTTACTTGTACAGATATATATAATATTATCATCTCCAATAATACTATTTGAATTAGGAGTAATCGGACTGTCTATACCATCTCCGGTGGACAGATATCTGTTTACAATAGGAGCGGTACCAAGAAGTTCATCCTCAGTCGTAGTAAGAATTCCCTTGGAACCGATTAAATATATATCATCATTTTTTTGAAGAATACTGAAAATACTATTTGAATAGTCTATATTGCTTATTGCTCTAAAGGTACTGTTATAGAAAGATAATCCATTATTAGTACCTATCCATAACCCCTGCTTACCTAGAAAAAGTGATGTAATCACATTAGAAGTAAGTCCATCCTTATCATTATATGTTTTGATATCATCATTATCTATAATATAAAGACCGCCACCATCTGAACCAGCATACAGCCTTCCATCTGTATCCTGACATATACTCAGGATATTAGGATAATAAAGCCCCGAAGTATAATCGTAGCTTTTACTTATCACACCATCCGGAGAAATGATACTTATGCCATCTTCGGTACCAACAGCAATACTGTCATCTTTACATATATAGAGACAATTTATAAAATTACTGATAAGACCTTTATTCTTACTAAATGGAATAATATCTCCATTTCCGGTAAGCTTAATAACACCATATCTTCTATAAGTAGCAATCCAGAGATTACCCATACTATCAGACTTTATATCTCTGATGGATATTCCCTTTAGATATTCTGTCACTTCATTCGATACCTTAGCGCCATTACTATCAATAATAATAAGTCCTTCATCAGTACCTATATATGTATTGTTATGGTGTCTGTAGACACAGTTAGTCAGCTTATCCTCAAGCTTGAACTTCTGATTCATATAAGAAAACTTGCTTCTGGACATATAAAGTATACCTGAACGCTTTGATGCAAACCAGAAATTACCTTCATAATCCACAATCATATCATTTATATAATTACTTATATGTAATCCATTAACACTTATAAAGGATTTGTCAGAATTAAAATAACCTATTCCATTATCTGTACAGACATACAGACGTCCATTTACCATGCATATATCATTTATTCCGGCATAAGTAGAATGAAATACTTCAAATGAATCCCAGCTGCTGAGGCTTATAACATCGTTTCCTACAGTTCCTATATATATCCTTCCGTTATCATCACTTGAAATAGTAGATATTTCCTCTTCAGAAAGCATTTCTGTAG
This sequence comes from Lachnospiraceae bacterium, assembly GCA_003520205.1. Lineage (GTDB taxonomy): Bacteria > Bacillota > Clostridia > Lachnospirales > Lachnospiraceae > Eubacterium_Q. Next base: position 2,993 of record DOVG01000025.1, on the reverse strand, counting down.
TTGATTCATGAATCTTCCCATTATAATCAACCGAAAAAAGACTGTTTCCATTATAGATACCCCAAAGCTTATGCTTTGTATATGTAAGTCTCTGAACAGTTTTTTTAGCAAGTGATTCTATTCGTGTCAGGTTCTGAGATGTACCATCATAGGTATATAGGCCATATGCAGTAGCCACATATATGAGTCCGTCTTCTGACTGACATATATCATTTACTGTTTTTATTCCATTATAGTAATCATTAGTAAAATGTGTAACTTCTCCATCCTTTATATAGAAAAGTCCGTAATTATTGGTACCTACCCAGATAACACCACTTCTGTCCTGAAATATTGAATTTATAGAATAAACATCCTGTTTCTCAGTATCCCAGAGATTATACAGTTTAAATTCGGAACCATTATATCTGTAAAGACCACTATCAGTACCTATCCATATATATCCTGATGAAGTCTGACATAGAGCATTTATTTCAGAGCTTCCCAGACCACTGTTCTGATCATATATAGTCTGCATATAATCAGAATTCAATTCTTCTGCTTTTACCGTATCACTTTCTTTAACGCCAAAAAGGCATGCGAAAACACATGCCATTGCAAGTAAGATATATAAGCACTTTCTACGGTTTAATATCATGAATTATTATGCCTCAGTCAGAAATGCCTCATAACCTTTTTCGGTCTCATATAAATCTGCCTTTGAGGTTACCTCCCATGGTGCGTGCATATTCAGCACAGCGACTCCACAATCAATTACCTCCATGCCATAAAGAGAAAGTATGTAGGCAATTGTTCCACCGCCTCCCTCATCTACTTTACCAAGTTCTGCGGTTTGATAATAAACTTTATTTTTTTCTAAGATACCACGTATCTTACCGATATATTCTGCATTTGCATCATTAGAACCTGACTTTCCTCTGGCACCTGTAAATTTATTAAATACCATGCCACGTCCAAGAAAAGCAGCATTTTTAGCTTCAAAACAACTGGAATATAAAGGATCATAACCGGCACTTACATCAGAAGAAAGCATGCATGAATTTGCAAGACATCTTCTAAGAGAAAGACTACTATTATATCCTGCAAGTTCAAGGATCTCAGCAACACAGTTTTCAAAGAATTTTGACTGCATTCCTGTTGCTCCTACTGAGCCAATCTCCTCTTTATCTACCAAAAGCGTACATGATGTTTTATTCGGACTTTTTACATTTAACTGGGCTATAAGGGATGTATATGCGCACACCTTATCGTCCTGTCCATAAGCAAGAATCATGGAACTGTCAATTCCCATATCCCTTGGTTTACCAGCCGGAACTATCTCAAGCTCAGCAGACATAAAGTCCTCTTCCTCAATATTATATTTCTTTTTAAGTATGCCAAGTACGTTCTTCTTAACAAGGTTCTTTTCGTCCTTATTTTCTTTATCATCTTTCTTAAGCTTTATAGGTCTGGAAGCTATAAGGAGATCCAGATTTTCTCCCTCAACTGCAACACTCGCCTTCTTATTCATCTGGTTCTGAGCAAGATGAATAAGTATATCTGTCACACAAAATACAGGGTCTGTATCATCCTCACCTATAACAACATCTACCACTGAACCATCAGTCTTAGCAACAACCCCATGTATAGCAAGAGGAAGTGTAACCCACTGATATTTTTTAATTCCTCCGTAATAGTGAGTATCAAGATAAGCAAGCTCACTATTTTCATACAGAGGATTCTGCTTCACATCAAGACGTGGGGAATCCAGGTGAGCCCCAAGTATATTCATACCTTTCTCGAGATTATCTTTTCCGATATTGAAAAGAGCTACAGTTTTTCCCATGCATACAGCATATATCTTATCATGAGGCTTAATCTTGCCCTTTTTAATAGCTTCATCCAGAGAGATATATCCTGCCTTTTTAGCCTTTTCTATAATATATTTTGTTCCTTCTCTCTCTGTCTTACCCTTGAAGAGATAATCCTTATATCCTTCTGCAAGCTCCTCTATTTTCTTATCATCATTTTTTGAATATGTTTTCCAGGCATTTTTACGTTCCATTTTAGTCACCTTCCTATTAAATCCTGTATAATTAAAGTTCACTTAGTATTGAACCAATTATCTCACAAGCCATATCTATCTCTTCCTTTGTAACTATAAGTGGTGGAACCATTCTTATAACATTAGGTTTTACAACAGACATAAGAAGCTTTCTGTCAAAAGCATCATGCTTAACTTCTGCTGCAAAGTCTCCATCCAGAACAAGTCCAACAAGTAGTCCCATTCCACGAACTTCAGATACATGAGGAAGTTTTCTCAGTTTATCAGAGAAATAAGCGCCCATTTCTTTTGCATTTTCAGAAAGATTCTTATCTATTATTTCGCTTACAGCAGCATATGACGCAGCGCAGCATACTGGATTACCACCAAAGGTTGTTCCATGAGAACCGGCACTCAGAGATTGCATAGCTTCATTTGTTGCACACATAGCAGCAATAGGCATACCACCCCCCATAGCTTTAGCCATTGTAACTGCATCAGGCTTTATGTCATAATTCATGTATGACATTACAGCTCCTGTTCTTCCCCATCCTGTCTGTACTTCATCAAGGAGAAGAAGAAGCTTCTTATCGTCACAAAGCTTTCTAAGTCCCTGAAGGAATTCCCTGGTAGCTGGATATACACCACCTTCGCCCTGTACAGGTTCTACCATTATAGCAACTACATCATCTGTAACAGCATCTTCGAAAGATTTGAGATTATTAAATTCAGCATATCTGAATCCCTCTACAAGTGGTTCAAAACCTTTATGAATAGCACTTCCGGGCTGTCCAGTTGCACTTAAGGTTGCAAGTGTTCTTCCATGAAATGAATTATATGCTGTAAGAATTACATTCTTACCAGGTCCCTTCTTCTCATTTCCATATTTTCTCGCAAGCTTTATCATGGCTTCATTTGCTTCAGCTCCAGAATTCTGAAACTGTATTTTATCCATTCCTATAGTCTCACA
>DOVG01000116.1 GCA_003520205.1 Lachnospiraceae bacterium | reverse complement strand
CTTGCAGTTATTTTTGCGACATTCAAGACTGCTCCTGCATCAAGTGCCGAGGCAAAAGGTTCTACTAAGTATTCAGCATCAAAGGTGTATATATCACCTAGTTATCTTAGCGGATATGACAAAGAAACAATATGGAAGAGTGTTCCAAAGAAGCGTGTACAGGTATATGGTGCAAGCTATGTGTATGTATACTATGGAGATCTTGCTAAGATTACAGATGTAAGTGTAAAAGGCAAAGGTCTTGTTGCTTATCCAAGTGATTATGTTGGTTCATCAAATGGACGTAAGTATGGTGAAATTGAATTTGAAGCAAAGAAAGCTGGTACATATACAGTTTCTTTCAAAATTCAGAAAGCTAATGGTAGTAAGACGAAGAAATACTCATTTAAAGTATATGCTTCAGCAACTACAAATCCTTTCAAGAGCGTTAGCTATGCAGGAAAAACAGTGTCTAGCAGTAAAGGCAGCATGAAAAAAGGCGTTCGTACAGTAAAGCGTGTTTCAAATTATAAGATATCAAAAAGTTCAGGAAGATTTAAGGTAAATGCCAATTCTGGATATAAGATTACAGGACTTGTTGTTGTAACAAGTAATGGAAAGAATGGAGCAGCTGTTGCTAAGTCTTATAAGAACGGTGCGAATATAAAGACATCTACAAAACGTTCATACTCATCTTATAGTAATGGTAGTTCATCACGTTCTTCACAAAAGTATACTGCTGTATATATATCATACAAAGACACTAAGATGGGTACATATGTGAAGTATTCAGTAACTAAGAAGCATGGTACACAGGAGATCAAATGCGTATCAAAGGATATAAACGGTAAAGTTACAACAACTTACTCGCTTCCAAGTACTGGTGGTGGAAGTATTGGTCTATGGAGATATTAAGAGAAGGAGGGAAAAGATATGACACAGTTAAAAAAATCTAAAACACTTATTTATACACTTGTGCTTGCATTCATTGTTGGTTTGTTCTCGTTCTCAGGTGCTCCTGTAGAGGCTGCTGCTAAGAAAACAAAGCTTAAGACAGTTAAATGTGAAGAATCAGTAGGTGGAGCGCGTTATTATTATAATGTTACTGACCTTAAGGTAAAGAAGGGTGGTAAGAAAGTAAAGAAGATTAAAGTTGGAACAAACAAAAATGATTTCAAGTTAAGAACTTCTAAATATTATTATTCAAGCGAAAAGGGTAAGAATAATTATAAGTGGAAGACAACTTATGACTATAATCTTTATTTCCTTAAAGCAGGAACATATACTGTAACATATAATACATATGAATCGGGAGGCTATTGCTCAGATAGTAAGGGTTCTTATGAAAAACCAGGAAAGATTGTTAAGCATACAGAGAAGATTACTGTAAGAGCTCCAGGATATGGCGTTAAAATGTGTAAGCTTGGTAGTGCGATAGATAGCTATTCTGTTTCAAGAAAAGGCTTTAAAACAACATCTACTGAGAAGTATAAGCCATACCTTACATCTAAAAAGGCTAAGCTTACTGTAACAATGTACAAAGGTTATAAGATAAAGAGTATTCAGGCAAGCGGATATGATTCAAATGGAAGATATGTAACTAAAACAGTTAAGAATAAGAGTAAAATCGACGTATCTTCTTATAAATCACCGGGAAGTCATTATGCTCCTTCTACAAGAATAGAAGTAACATACAAGACTCCAAGTGGTTATACAGATTCAGATACATTCTATTTCTATTATGGTAAATAAAATATTTTAGACTTTACAAGCGGACGAGCCTCGGCTCGTCCGTTTTTACGTTTATCTGCCTATAGGTTACTCCTTTTTTTCTTGACGAACTCTGAATAATAGTGTAAATTTTATAAGGTTATGTATCTTTAACTGCATATCATATAAATACATCATACCGGAAGAGTTTTGGAGGAAACTGGACAGGATGGAAGATTATACTTTAAAGAATAAACTTAAGCTGGGGGTGACTTTGAGCTTATTTTTTGTTTTCACGGTCTTTTTTTATGGACCTGTTGGAATATATCTGGCTAATGCTGATGAACTTGATTTTGGGCTCGGAATAGTTATGAAACAGGTTGTTATAGTATCTGCTCTTATGTTTGTTCTTATAGCAGTATTTAGCCTTATAGTTCCGAAGAAGCTTTTTAAGTGGTACATGCTTCTTCTTTTCGGTGGAAGCCTGGCCTTCTATGTTCAGGGAAATTATATTAATTATAATTATGGTGTTCTGGATGGAACTGAGATTAAGTGGGAAAGCTTTACGAAGTACGGCATCTTAAATACTGCTATCTGGGCAGTATGTATACTTGTTCCATTTATCATTTATTTCGTAGTCCGTAAGAAGGGCGATGCTCTTATAAATAAGATTATCTTCGGCTTATGTATATGCCTGGTGCTTGTTCAGATTCCTGCGCTTATTTCTCAGACAATGTCTTATAAGAAAAAGAATACGGAGTCTCTGGTTATAACAGATAATGATATGTTTGAGTATGCGCCGGAAGACAATATCGTTGTTTTTGTGCTGGATACTATGGATGAGGTTTATTATCAGGATTATCTGACAAGACATCCTGAATTCGAAGCTGAACTACCTGGTTTTGTACATTATGATAATGCTATGACCGGTGGTGCCAGAACTATGATGGCTATGCCTATTTTCTTTACCGGAATACCGTATGACAGACAGGAAACTTATAGCGGATATATTGACGAGATATATCAGAAGGATAATCTGATAAAGAGAATGTATGATGCCGGATATGATGTAAGGATATATTCGGAGACACTGTTTTATTCAAATGATACGGCTAAGTATGTAAGTAATTTTGATGTAGTAACAGACCCTATTACTTCAGAGTCAGTTCTGATGCGGAAACTCTACAAGCTGTCGCTCTTTAAGTTTATGCCGCATTTCCTGAAATCACGTTTCTGGATGCAGACTTCTGATTTCAATCAGGCAATGGTAAGAGATAATAACTATGCATTTGATGATGCTAAGTTCTATGCTAAGTATAGTAATACACATATGACTGTAGATTCTTCAAAGAAGAAAACTTTCACGGTATATCATATGCGTGGAAATCACCGCCCATATGATATGGACGAGAACTGCGCATATATAGGAAAGTCCGGCCGTAAGAAGCAGATGGCAGGTGTGTTCAGAATCGTTAAAGAAATGATCGATGAGATGAAGGAGAAGGGCATATATGACTCTTCAACTATCATGATTACCGCTGATCATGGTGACCTTAAAAAGGCACAGTGGATTATGCTGATGCTTAAGGAAGCGGGGGCAACCGGAGAATGTACTTATTCTCATGCTCCGGTATCATCATTTGATTTTCCTGTTTATTTCTCATCACTTGCAGGAGAGCCGATGACAAATGAATACGCAGCGGATATGCTTAGTCTTAAGGATGATGAGAAGAGAACGAGATATCTCTTTAGAAATTCTACAGATAACAGTAAGCTTGTGGTTGATAAGTATTCGATAGACGAAGATGTAAGCAACTACAAGGCTATGAAGAAAGAGGATGAGTTTGTAGAAGAAGGAGAAGTTGTTCCATACGAGCTGGGAGAAAGACTTGGCTTTGATATAGATAATAATGGAAATGCATATGCTACTGAAGGCTTTGCGGATAATCATGGATTCAGAACAAGACTTAGGGGGCCTGTTTCCACATTGGTTATTCCTTTTAAGGAGATTCCAAAGAAGAAGATTACCTGTAATATCGAAGTTCACTCCAGGAGCGATGTAAGTCTGGGAATGAAGTGTATAGTTAAAGCGAATGGAGAAGAGGTATATCAGGGAACGGTTGACCGGGAAATGATTAGTAACGGAATAGTCTTTGATATAGAACCATCGCTTTTTAAGGATGAGAATCTGCAGATAGATTTTCTGTTCCCGGAACTTCCAGAGGAAGAAATGAAGAAGAAGGTTATAGATAGAACAACAACTATATCACTTGTATCAATTGTAATGGAGTAGCAAATGGAAGAGTATACTTTAAAAACAAAATTAAAACTGGGATTAATGCTTGGATTATTTTTCGTTTTCACCGTGTTTTTCTATGGACCGGCAGGTATATATCTGTCTAATGCCGATGAACTGAAATTCGGTCTGGGAGTTGTGTTACAGTCAGCTATAATAGTATCACTCATTATGCTGGTACTTATAGCCGTATTCAGTCTGATAGTTCCAAAGAAACTATTTAAATGGTATATGCTGATATTTTTAGGTGTTGCTCTGGGATTCTATGTGCAGGGTAATTACATAAATAAGAATTACGGAGTAATGGACGGCTCAGATATAAAATGGAGTGACTACACCGGATATGGTCTTATAAATACAGCTATATGGTTAGTATGCTTTATAGTTCCTTTTGTTATTTATTTTATAGTTCGTAAGAAAGACAAGGCTCTTCTTAATAAGATAGTTTTCGGAATATGCGCATTTCTTGTGATTATCCAGATACCTGCATTTATATCACAGGCTATGTCTTATAAGAAAAAGAATAGTGAGTCACTTGTTATTACAACAGATAAAATGTTTGATTATGCTCCGGATAACAATATCATAGTATTTGTTCTTGATGGACTCGATGATGTATACTATGAGGATTATCTGACAAGACATCCGGAGTTCGAGCCGAATCTTCCGGGATTTGTTCGTTATGATGATGCTATGACAGGTGGAGCAAGAACTATGATGGGTATGCCTATTCTATACTCGGGTGTTCCGTATAACAGACAGGATACCTATAGTTCTTACATAGATGAAGTATTTAAGGGTGATAACCTTCTGAATAAAATGTATGATGCAGGATATAATGTAAGAGTTTATTCGGAAACTCTGTTCTACTCAAATGATACTGCGAAGGTTGTAGATAATTTTGAGATGGTTTCAGATCCGGTTACTTCAAAGTACATGCTTACAAGAAAACTCTACAAGCTGTCACTCTTTAAGTTTATGCCGCATTTCCTTAAAGCCAGATTCTGGATGGATACATCCGAATTCGAAGCTGCTATGGTAAGAGACAATAATTACGAATTCAACGATGTTAAGTTCTACGAGGAATATACAAAGAATCATATAAAGGTGGATGATTCACTTCAGAAAACCTTTACTGTATATCACATGAAGGGTACACATCGTCCTTACAATATGAACAGATATTGTAATGAAGTTGGACGTACTAATCGTAAGGAACAGATGGCTGGTGTATTCAAGATAGTTACAGAGATGCTAGATGAGATGAAGCAGAAGGGTATATATGATTCGTCTACGATACTTATTACTGCTGATCATGGTGATACGCAGCTGTGCCAGAGAATGATATGTCTTCTGAAACAAAGCGGTGCTACAGACGAGTTCAGAGTATCACATGCACCTGTATCATCCTTTGATTTCCCTATATTCCTTGCTTCTGTAGCGGGGACAACTATGACAAATGAATATGGTACAGATATGCTTAGTCTTGGCGAAGATGAGAAGCGAACAAGATATCTCTTCAGGAATTCTTCAGATAATAGTCAGCTGGTTGTAAGGATGTATAAAACAGATTCAACATCGGATGATGTAGATGCTATCACTCAGATAGAAGAGTTTAAAGACGATGCTGAGAAGACACCGTATGAACTGGGTGTAAGACTCGGCTTTGATGCAGATGATAATGGTAACTCATATGCGACAGATGGTTTTGCTAACAACCATGGTTTCAGAACCAAGCTGAAGGGACCTGTATCTACGCTGCTGATTCCATTTAAGGAGATTCCAAAGGAAAAGATTAACTGTCATATAGAGGTTCATGACAGATCAGAAGTCAGCTATGGAATGAAATGTATCATCAAGGCGAATGGAACTGATGTATATTCTGGTGAAGTATCTCCGGAAATGGTAAGTAATGGTATCAGTTTCGAGATAGATCCATCAGTATTTACAGACAATAATCTTCAGATAGACTTCACTTTCCCGGAACTCGATCAGGCGGAAATGGAGAAGAATATAGGAGACAGAACAACTACTATATCAATAGTTTCTATAGTTATGGAGTAAGATTTGGGGACGGAGGTTTTTTCTCATACGAGAACAGACCCCCGTCTTCTGGTAAATAAGAATTGCAAAGTCAGGCTAAAGGATAAATAGAGGAAGGTTTGCAGAATGGAAGAATATACTTTAAAAGATAAACTAAAAATGGGAATGGCTCTGGGATTATTTTTTGTTTTTACGGTCTTTTTATATGGACCATTAGGTATATACCTTTCAAATGCGGATGAGCTGAAGTTTGGCCTTGGAGTAGTTATAAAGGATGCTGCCGTTATATCGGTAATAGCATTTGCCGGAATCGTTTTATTCAGCCTGATAGTTCCAAAGATTTTATTCAAATGGTACTCGTTACTGGTATTAGGAGTTGGACTGGGATTTTATATACAGGGAAATTATATCAACTATGATTACGGTGTTCTGGATGGAACAGAGATTCGCTGGTCTGATTATACTAAGTATGGACTGCTTAATACTTTGATATGGTGTGTAGCTGTATTATTACCATTCATAGTTAACTTCATAGTTTCCAGAAAAGATAAGAAACTCATGAATAAGATTATAGTAGGAGCATCACTCTTCCTTGTTGCTATTCAGATACCTGCATTAATATCGCAGGTGGCAGGGTATAAGAAGAAAGGTGAAGCATCGCTTATAATTAATAATGACAATATGTTTGAAATGGCCTCTGATGAGAATATCATTGTCTTCGTTCTGGATACTCTGGATGAGGTTTATTATAAGAGCTATATTAAAGAACACCCTGAATTTGAAGAGGACCTTCCGGGTTTTGTGCATTATGATAACGCCCTTACCGGCGGTGCAAGAACTATGATGGGAATGCCTATCATGTTTACAGGCAAGCCATATAACAGACAGGGAACATACAGTGATTATATTGACGAGATATACAGTGAGGAAAATGTTCTTCAGAAAATGTCTGATGCCGGTTATGATGTAAGGGTGTATTCAGAGTCTCTGTTTTATTCTGATAAGACAGCTGACTGGGTATCTAATTATGAGATGGTTACAAATCCTGTTACATCAGATGTTATACTTACGAAGAAATTATATAAATTATCACTTTTTAAATTCATGCCACATTTTCTAAAGGCGCGTTTCTGGATGCAGACATCGGAATTTGAAGAGGCAATGAAGAGAGAAAATACCTATCAGTTTGATGATTCTCTTTTCTATGAGAAGTTTAAGCAGGATGGGCTTACAACAAGTAAATCAGTCAAGAAGTCCTTTACCGTATATCATATGAGAGGCGTTCACCGTCCTTTCAATATGGATGAAAATGCGGTATTTGTAGGGCATACAGGAAGAAAGAATCAGCTTGTCGGAACATTTAAGATAGTTAAGGAATATATAGATCAGCTGAAAGAGCAGGGACTCTATGATTCATCAACTATAATGATTACCGCTGATCATGGTGATAAGAAGCAGTGTCAGAGAATCATGCTGATGCTTAAGGAGGCAGGGGCAACTGGAGAAGTCACCAAGTCTCATGCGCCGGTTTCATCTTTTGATTTTCCTATATATTTTACAGGGCTTATAGGAGAAACACTTCCGGATCAGGAGTATGGTGTTGACTTCAAATCCCTTAAGGATGATGATACCAGAAGAAGATATGTGTATCGTAATACAGCTGATAACAGCAAGCTTGTAGTCAAGAAGTTCTATACCGATGCAGAGGCTAAGAAGACTAAAGCTCTGAAGCTGGAAGAAGAATTTGTAGATAATAATGGAAATGTACCTTATGTACTTGGTACCCGACTTGGCTTTGATGCTGATAGTACGGGCAATTCCTATGTTACAGAAGGTTTCGGAAATAACCATGGCTTCAGAACCAAGATGCGAGGTCCTTACGGACGTCTGGAGATTCCATTTGAAGAGATACCGGATGATACGATAACAGCAAAAATCGAACTCTATAATGAGTGTGAGATGGGTTATGATGTTATTATAAAGGCAAATGGAAAAGAATTATATAATAAGACTGTAGATGAGAGTGTTGTAAGAAGCGGTATCAGCTTCGATATAGATCCATCCTGTTTTAATGAAGATATGCTTGTTCTGGAATTTGAATTCCCTCATATATCGCAGGAAGAGATGAATATAGATGTGTTGGACAGAACTATTACACTTTCAGTTGTTTCATTAACATTTGACGAAAAGTAGGATATGCAATGCTTAGATATGATGATTTAAATGATATATCTGACGGTAAACTGTATACGGAAGATGATATGGTCTGTGCAGGAACTAATGGCTGCAACGGATGCAGTAAATGCTGCGAGTCTGATATGGGTAACACTATCGTTCTGACGCCGTATGATATGTATGAGCTTACAGTCGCAACGGGTAAAAGCTTCGATGAACTCCTTACCGGTTTCATAATCGAATTATCAATGATGGATGGAATCGTTCTTCCGAATCTTAAAATGTCCGAAGGGTGTGCATTTCTCGAATCTGGGAGATGTGAAGTTCATGCCCATCGACCGGGTATATGCAGACTTTTCCCACTTGGAAGAATATATAATGTCGAGACAGACCAAACAGTAAAAAAAGACAGAGCATCGGCTGCTTTCAGATATTTTCTTCAGGTAAATGAATGCCCTGTAAAGAATAAGACAGAAGTTAAGGTAAGAGACTGGCTGGGAATAGAAGATCTTGAGAAGAATACCTCATTTATAAATAAATGGCACAGATTCACGGATTTTGAAAAAAGAAAAGTAAATACTATTCGTGAAATGACGGATAATGAAGTGAAAAGACTGGAAAATATCAGTGAGAAAGATCTGGAGGTATATGCCGGAATACTTGGCGAGACAGATCTCTATGAGATAAAAGGCTATAAGGATTACAAGGAAGAGAAGATAGCATCTGAAAAGCAGACTTCAGAAGAAAAAATAAAAAAAGTATTAAAAACAGTTATTGCATACTTTTATTTGGACAAGTATGATATAGAAAGAGATTTTTATCAGCAGTTTGATATACGGTTAAAGAAATGTCTTGCTGCTATCAGATAGAATCACATAAAGTATCAGATGACGAAGAAACAGAGACAGAATAAAGGATAGACAGATGAAGGATAAAAAGGCTCTCATAGCTATGAGTGGCGGTGTTGACAGTTCGGTTGCCGCGTGGCTTATGAAGAAAAAAGGATATAGTCCCATAGGTGTTACCATGATGCTTCATGAAGAAGATGAAGCTTCTGTGAAGGGAACCCATAGCTGCTGCACACCTGATGATATTGAAGATGCCCGTGTAGTTTCATCGATGCTTGGAATTCCATTTCATGTGGTTAATTTTCTTGATGGCTTCAGAGAGAAGATTGTATGTAAGTTTATAGAAACATACATGAAGGGAGAAACACCGAATCCGTGTATAGACTGTAACAGATACATGAAGTTTGGTAAATTATTTGAGATGGCAGATAGTGAGGGCTGTGAGAAGGTTGTTACCGGTCACTATGCCCGTATAGAATACGACAGTAATGAAGATATTTACAGGCTGAAAAGGGCTGTTGATAAGACCAAGGATCAGACTTATGTGTTATATTTTCTAAGTCAGGAGCAGCTTGCAAGACTGGACTTTCCTGATGGTGAATACGAGAAGACTGAGATAAGACAGATGGCTGAAGATGCCGGACTCATCGTAGCCCATAAGCATGACAGTCAGGATATATGCTTTATACCGGATAGAGACTATGCCGGATTTATAGAGAATCATTTTGATGAATTCTCACAAGATATGCCAGAGACAGGTGATATCCCGGGTAGAGGCGAATTTGTTGATGTAGAAGGAAGACTTTTGGGGTATCACAAGGGATATTTCCATTACACTATAGGACAGAGAAAAGGACTTGGAATATCTGCGGCTTCACCACTATATGTGGTTGATATAAAACCGGAAACCAATCAGGTCATACTGGGTTCTAATGATGACCTTTTTACAAGAGAAGTATATGCAAGAGATTTTAACCTGATATCGATGCCGGCTCAGAGTGAGCAGATAGCAGATGATGTTATAAGGATGAAAGTAACTGCTAAAGTCAGATACAGAGCTGTGGATACATCAGGTATTCTGACTCTTTATGGCGATGGAACGGCTTTTATGTTGTTTGATGAACCGGTGAGAGCGGTAACACCGGGGCAAAGCCTTGTTATTTATGATGGAGACTATTGTCTGGGAGGAGGTATTATTTGTGAAGGCAAAAGAAGTACTTGAGTATATGCAGAAGGGAGAACAGCTTTGTCGCTCAGTTGATGTGGTTGATAAGAAGCTGTATGACGAATTTGGAGTTAAGAGGGGGCTTCGTGACCTGGATGGACATGGAGTTCTGACAGGAGTTACAAATATATCCAAGATAGTGTCATCCAAGATAGTGGATGGAAAAGAAGTTCACTGTGATGGAGAACTGTGGTACCGTGGGTATAATGTAATTGATATGGTAAAAGATTTTGGATTCAAGAGATTTGGCTTTGAGGAGGTGGCATATCTGCTTCTTTTTGGTGAACTTCCTTCACCTGACGAGCTAAAAGAGTTCAGAGCAGTTCTGGGTAAACTGAACCGTCTGCCCACCAACTTTACCAGGGATGTAATCATGAAAGCACCAAGTAAGGACATAATGAACTGTATGACCAAGTCAGTTCTGACGCTTGCTTCCTATGATGATTATGATGTGGCAGATCTGTCGATTCCAAATGTACTTAGACAATGTATGGCTTTAATAAGCGAATTTCCGATGCTTGCGGCTTATGGCTACTGTGCATACAATCACTATGAGAAGGATGACAGTATGTATATCCATAGACCGGATATAAAGCTCAGTACAGCTGAGAATTTCCTGAGAATGGTAAGACCTGATAAGAACTACACAGAACTTGAAGCGCAGGTTCTTGATGCGGCACTTGTTCTTCATATGGAGCATGGTGGCGGTAATAACTCGACATTTACAACCAGAGTTGTATCGAGTGCCGGGTCTGATACATATTCAGTTATAGCTGCAGCACTTTCATCGCTCAAAGGTCCTAAGCATGGTGGCGCAAATATAAAGGTTATGCAGATGATGGATGATATAAGAGCACATGTTCCTGATTATAATGATCTGGATACTCTTAAGGATTATCTGTCAGATATAGTTGATAAGAAAGCCTTTGACAAGGCAGGACTTATATATGGAATGGGTCATGCTATCTATTCTATATCAGATCCAAGGGCAAGAGCTTTCAAAGAGTTCGTTGAGAAGCTGGCAGTAGAGAAGCATATGGAGAAAGAGTATGAACTGTATGCTAACATAGAGAAGCTGGCGCCGGAAATAATAGCCGAGAAGAGAAAGATATACAAGGGCGTAAGCGCAAATGTTGACTTCTACAGTGGATTTGTTTACAGCATGCTTGGTATCCCTACAGAGCTTTATACTCCACTCTTCGCTGTGGCAAGAATAGTTGGATGGTCAGCCCATCGTATAGAAGAGCTTATAAATGTTGATAAGATCATTCGTCCTGCTTATATGAGCATAATGAAAGAAAGAAAATATATTCCGTTGGAGAATAGAGATATATAACTAACGATAACAGAAGCTGAGACACCTTCCCCGACAGGGGAAGGTTTTTCTTTAAAAAGGGTAAGAAGTGTGCTAAAATATTAGGACATGTTTTTCATGCCGTATAGATATTTTCCTGGGAGGGATTTAATTATGAGTAAAACAATTGAAATCAGATGGCATGGCCGTGGAGGGCAGGGCGCCAAAACTGCTGCACTTCTGCTGGCGGATGTCGCATTTAACACCGGAATGTATGTACAAGGATTTCCGGAGTATGGCCCGGAGAGAATGGGTGCCCCGATTACTGCCTACAACAGACTAAGTGACAGCGAAATCAGAAACCATTCTAACATCTATAATCCGGACTATGTGGTTGTTGTTGACGAAACACTGTTACACAGTGTTGATGTAACAGCAGGACTTAACAAGGATGGCGCCATTGTCATTAATACGAAAAAACCGAAAGAAGAGATAATTCCACTTCTTAAGGGCTATGAGGGAGAGGTCTATACTATTGATGCAAGAACTATATCCATGGAAACACTTGGTAAATACTTCCCTAATTCCCCGATGCTTGCTGCTATAGTAAAAGTATCCGGAGTTATGTCTAAGCAGGATTTTCTTGAGCAGATGAGAGGCTCATATCAGCACAAATTCGCCAAGAAGCCTGAAGTTATTGATGGAAATATGAAGGCTCTTGAACGTGCCTTTGAGGAGGTGCAGTAATGGCTAATAAACAAAGACTCGATATAACACAAATAACTGAAAAATCCCCATATCAGGATATTACTCCTGGTAATGCAGTATATGGCGGCGGCGGAGCTGTCATGTTTAATACTGGTGAGTGGAGAACACAGACTCCGGTTGTTGACTGGGATAAATGTGTTCAGTGCCTTCTTTGTGCACCTATGTGTCCGGATTCTTCTATTCCTGTAAAGGATGGAAAGAGACTGGATTTTGATTTAGAACATTGTAAGGGATGCGGCATATGCGCTGGAAGCTGCTCCTTCGGTGCTATTACTATGAAGGAGGGACTGTAAAGTGTCAGATATGAATAAAACAAATGGGCATGTTCGTCCAATCGACGTTCCGGCCAGAGAGAGCAAGAGCCCATACGATGCAGAATATAAAGAACAGAAGAAAGAAGAGAGAAAGAACAGAGTAGAAGGAACAGCTGTAAAAAAGCGTGACAGAATGTCTGGAAATGAAGCGGTAGCGCTCGCAATCAAGCAGGTAAATCCTGATGTTATGCCGGCATTTCCTATAACTCCGTCTACAGAGCTTCCTCAGATGGTATCAACATATATATCAAATGGGGAAATAGATACAGAGTTTATCCCTGTTGAATCAGAGCATAGTTCCATGAGTGCTGCGATAGGAGCATCAGCTGCCGGTGCCAGAGCACTTACAGCAACTTCATCAGCAGGACTTGCTTTTATGTGGGAAGAGCTCTATATAGCAGCGTCTGACAGACTTCCACTTGTACTATGTCTTGTAAACAGAACACTTACAGGACCTCTTAACATTAACTGTGATCATTCAGATAGTATGGGTGCAAGAGACAGTGGATGGCTTCAGGTATATGCTGAGACTAACGAAGAAGCATATGATAACTTCATCATGGCTTATCGTGTTACAGAGCATCCGGATGTTATGCTTCCGATGATGGTTTGTTACGATGGATTTATCACAAGCCATGCTGTAATGAATATAGAGACTCTGGATACTCCTTCAGTCAGAGAGTTTGTAGGACAGTATAAACCTGATAATTTCCTTCTTAATAAGGATATGCCTATGGCTGTAGGACCTTATGCTAATTCTCCTTTCTACATGGAGACAAAGTTTAGCCAGAGAGCAGGCATGAAGAATGCAAAGAAGGTTATACTTGAAGTATGTGCTGAATACGAGAAAGTATCAGGACGTAAGTATGGACTTATAGAAGAATACAGAATGGAAGATGCCAAGTATGCCATAGTTATTATGGGTTCGGCAGCAGGACAGACAAAGGATGCAGTTGATAAGCTGCGTGAATACGGAATACATGTAGGTATGATCAAGGTACGTGTATTCAGACCTTTCCCGGGTGAAGAACTTGTGGAAGCCCTGAAGAACTGTCAGGCTGTAGCAATACTTGATAGAGCAGAAAG
>DOVG01000194.1:1050-4497 GCA_003520205.1 Lachnospiraceae bacterium | reverse complement strand
ATGCAGCTGGAGATAGAAATCACGGCTCTTAAGAATGAGGATGATCATCTGTCTCAGGAGAGACTTGCAAGTATAGAACAGGAGCTTGCTGAACTCAAAGATAAGTCGAATTCTATGAAGGCTACATGGGAAAATGAAAAGGCTGAAGTAGAACGTGTAAGAACGCTTAGAGAAGAGATAGAAAATGCAAAGGATGACCTGGAGATAGCTCAGAGAAAAGGTAACTACGATAAGGCTGCCGAGCTTCAATATGGTAAGATTCCTGAACTTCAAAAAGAACTTGAAGCTCTTGAAAACAGCTCTTCGGTTAAAGAAAGACAGCTGCTTCATGAAAATGTAACTGAGGAAGAGATAGCAAAGATTATTTCAAAGTGGACGGGAATACCTGTTGCTAAACTGTCTGAATCAGAGAGAAATAAGACACTTCATCTGGCTGATGAATTACATAAGAGAGTTGTTGGTCAGGATACAGCAGTTTCGCTGGTGAGTGAAGCTATCATAAGATCAAAGGCAGGAATAAAGGATCCTACAAAACCTATAGGCTCATTTCTTTTCCTTGGTCCTACAGGAGTAGGTAAGACTGAACTTGCAAAAACTCTGGCAGAAGCACTGTTTGATAATGAATCAAATATAGTAAGAATAGACATGAGTGAATATATGGAGAAGCACAGTGTGTCACGTCTGATAGGTGCGCCTCCGGGATATGTAGGTTATGACGAAGGCGGTCAGCTTACAGATGCAGTCAGAAGAAGTCCTTACTCGGTAGTTCTTTTTGATGAAGTTGAGAAAGCGCATCCGGATGTATTTAATATCATGCTGCAGATACTTGATGATGGACGTATTACTGATTCCAAGGGAAATGTGGTTGACTTCAAGAATACTATTCTGATAATGACATCAAATATCGGCTCAGAATTCCTTCTAGAAGGAATAGATGATGATGGAAATATCAAGGACGAAGCTGAAAAACAGGTTTCTGATATGTTGAAGCTTCATTTCAGACCGGAATTTCTGAATCGTCTGGATGAAATCATCATGTTCAAGCCGCTTACAAAGGACAACATATCAGGAATAGTAGAGCTGCTTATGAAGGATCTGAATAAGAGAGTAGCTGATAAGGAACTTAAAATCGAGCTTACAGATGCAGCGAAGGATTATATAATAGACAGAGGATATGATCCTGTCTATGGTGCAAGACCGCTTAAGAGATTCCTGCAGAAGAATGTTGAAACACTTGTGGCAAGAGCAATCCTTAGTAATGCACTTGGTATGGGAGACACAGTCATTCTGGATATTGAGGATAACAGCCTGGTTTGCAGAAAGAAATAACATAAGTACCTCTGGATAATATATAAAAAAATGATTGAATGCACTGTTAGAAGTATAGTAAAATGTATATATCAATCTAGAGGAGGTAAGACTTATGGACAAGTATGTATGCCCATGTGGCTATGAGTATGATCCGGCTGTAGGGGATCCGGATAGTGGTATCGCACCAGGAACAGCATTTGAGGATATCCCTGATGACTGGGTATGTCCGATCTGTGGATTAAGTAAAGATATGTTTACAAAAGCATAAGAATTAAACAAGGGGACGGGGATGTGTCGCATGACATAAGGCTTCCGTCCTTTTGTTTTATTAGAGATAATTGGAGACAGAGGAATAGTTTCATTAGGATTAATACTTTCATATTAAGATAAAATGTGTTAGAATGACGTTTGGTATTCCTGCATTCATTATTGGGGATGTGTACCCCCGAGCAGTATCATAAGGGGGAATGCAGAAAGACTCATTAAAGTAAAGTAGGAATGGAGGACAAAAAACAAATGGCAAAGAAAATGTATTTTCAGGAAGAAATTGAGACAATGCCTGTAGAACAGCTTAAAGCTCTTCAGGAAGAGAAATTCCTTAAACAGGTAAAGTATGTATATGAGAATAATGAGTATTACCGTAATCTTATGGACGAAAAAGGAGTGACACCTGACGATATCAAGTGTATGGCTGATATAAGCAAGCTTCCTTTTCTGACAAAGAGTGATCTGAGAGATGCTTATCCTTATGGACTTCTCTGCAGACCGGTTAAGGACTGCGTTCGTATTCATTCGACAAGTGGAACTACAGGAAGAAGAGTAGTTGCATTTTATACACAGAATGATATCGACCTTTGGGCTGAGTGCTGCGCCAGAGCCATTGTAGCTGCAGGCGGATCTAAGAAGGATGTTGTTCAGGTAGCATATGGCTATGGACTTTTTACAGGTGGTGCCGGACTTCATGATGGCTCACATAAGGTTGGATGTCTTACAGTTCCTATGTCATCCGGAAATACAGAGAGACAGATTCAATTTATGAAGGATCTTAATTCTACAATCCTTTGTTGTACACCATCATATGCCGCATATATAGGTGAGAAGCTCCATGATATGGGACTTACTGCTGATGATATCAACCTTAAGGCAGGTATCTTCGGAGCAGAGCCATGGACAGAGGAAATGAGACATAGTATAGAACAGAGTCTTGGTATCAAGGCATATGATATCTACGGACTTACAGAGATTAGTGGTCCTGGTGTTTCATTCGAATGTGAAGAGCAGTCAGGTATGCATATAAATGAGGATCATTTCTATGCTGAAGTTATTGATCCTGATACAGGTGAGGTTCTTCCGGAAGGAACAGAGGGAGAGCTTGTATTTACATCACTTGATAAAGAAGCATTTCCACTGCTTAGATATAGAACAAGAGATCTTGTAGTCCTTAAGAGAGAGAAATGCTCTTGCGGACGTACACATATCAAAATGTGTAAGCCAAAGGGACGTTCTGATGATATGATGATCATCCGTGGCGTAAATGTATTCCCTTCACAGATAGAGACAGTACTTCTGAAGCTGGGTTATACACCTAACTACCAGATAATGGTTGATCGTATCGGAAGCGAGGATACATTTGATATCAATGTTGAGCTTTCAGAAGAGCAGTTCAAGAAGATGAAGGAAGATGAAGATCTTGAGAAAGCAAGAAAATCTCTTACAGGCGCTATGGTACAGATGCTCGGTATCAGACCTAAGATGCACCTGCTGCCACCTAAGTCTATCGTAAGAAGCGAAGGTAAGGCAGTAAGAGTTGTCGATAAGAGAAAGCTTCACGATTAATATTTACAGATAAAATAAAGCCTTCCCGTTTTGGGAAGGCGCCCATAAGGGGCAGATAAAATCCTTAAAAGGAAATACAGAATAATCAATGAATAAAAAAACCAAGTACATCTTAATATTTGCTGTTTTACCTGTTGCGCTTGTGACGGTATTTTTTTTATCTATCTTTTTTGACGAGAAGAGGAAATCTGATACAGTTTCTGAACAGGCAAGTTCAGGAAATGCGATGAGTGAGGAAGAACGTATAAATGCTATGCTCCTTGCAGAATATCAGAAATCACAGTCTACACGAGAAGAACG
>DOVG01000194.1:0-936 GCA_003520205.1 Lachnospiraceae bacterium | reverse complement strand
GATATGATAGATGAAACAGATTCATCGGATGTTCAAGGCGTCGGTGCTAACTACGATGAGGACTTGTCTGCTGAAGACGAAGCATTTATCGCTTCTGTAGAAGAGGAAGCAAGACAGAATAACCTTGGCGGAATAAATTACAATGGAATTAATATTGTAACAGGTCTGAATCAGGTGCCTGTAAATGGAGATTATGTTCTCAGTCTTACAGATGCAGAACTGAATGCACCGCATCCGCTTCTGCTTCAGTATGATCCGAGATGGGCATCATTTCCATACGGTCTGGGAACTATGAAATCCTCGGCTTGTGGACCAACCTGTTTTTCGATGGTTATAACCGGTCTCACTAATATAAGTAATGCATCTCCTCCAATGGTTGCAACTTATAGTATGAACCGTGGCTTCTATGTTCCTAATCAGGGTACTGCTCATACGCTATTTACCAGCGGAGCGGCGGATTTTGGTCTATATTGCACCAAAGTTGCAGTAACTGAAGCTGATATGAAAGCTCATATCGATTCAGGAGAAATGCTTATTCTGGCTATGCATTATGGACATTTTACACATTCGGCAGCAGGACATTTCATAATGGTTTATGGATATAACCAGAATGGTTTTATGGTTAATGATCCGGCTTCTTATGAAAGAAGTACACTGTACTGGCCATTTAGTGTCTTTGGAAGTGAAGCAGATAATATATATGGATTTGGCGTAGCTAATTAATATGAAATTCTATCCCACCGGAAAACAGACACAATTAATCGATAAGTATACCCAGGAAGTTATAGGACTTCCCGGGCTTGTTTTAATGGAGAAAGCGGCTGGTGCTCTGGCTGACGAAATAGAAAAAAGTATTACCAGGAGTAGTTCTGGAGATAAACTGCAGGATTTTGATAAGGTAAAAGATAAGATTATCGCAGTTGTGGAAGGTGGAAA
>DOVG01000149.1 GCA_003520205.1 Lachnospiraceae bacterium | reverse complement strand
ATTATCCCAAGGTTAAGGTAACCTGGTCAAATGGTGACGTATCATATGAAGATGTAACCTGGACAGAAACAGAAGATTTTGTGAATGGTTACAATGCTCCGGATGGTGGTTCATATACTATCTCAGGCAAATTCTATGATTATATAAATAAGAAATATATAGATACAGAATTAACTGCAAATGTAGTCGTAAATGCAAAGGTTCTAGAGAGCTTAAAATGGAAAGAGATTTCTTCAGAAGAGACAAATCCAAGTGGAACTGTATTCTATGACAGCTATGACTGGAGCAGGATATCAGGAACGCTTATTGCAAGATATAATGATAATACAGAAGAAGTTCTTGATATAAATGATGCTAAGCTTAGTGTTTCAGGATATGATGAGACTTCTAAAGAAAGTTCTCAGACGGTTACATTTTCCTATTCATACGGAAAATCAACAGTGACTGCCGAGATGGTGCTTACTCTTTATCTTCCTAAGGAACTGGATATTACTCCCCCTGACAAAACAGAGTATATAGAGGGACAAAGTCTTGTGAGAGACGGACTTGAGGTGATTACCGTATATGATGACGGGAAAAGGGTTAATCCTAATGAGTCAGAGATAAATTATATAATTGAAGGATATAATGCTAACAAAGTAGGTGAGCAGGTAATAACAGTAAAGCAGGATGGAATAGAGGGGAGCTTTACGGTAAATGTTCTTCCTAAGCTGGCAACTAAGCTGCAGGTTTCGGAGATACCATTACAGAAGGTGTCAACTGAACTGAATCTTGAGGGAGTCCAGGCTACTATTTCTTACAATGATGGTGATTCTAAGACAGCGGCACTCAGTAGTTTGATTAAGGAAGGCAGTGTCAGAATAGACGGATATTTAAAGGATAAAGTAGGAACTCAGGCAGTAGTAATATTCTACAGCGAGAAGTATTCCGGAGGAACCCAGTCTAATACTATAAAAGTTGGAACAAGTATTACTGTAAAGGAAAAATTTGTTAGTAGCATTTCTGTGGAAGAATTACCTGATAAGTGCAAGTATGTTCAGGGTAATAAACTTGATCTGGCAGGTGCAAAGGTTCATGTATACTATGATGATTCTACAAAGGATGTGCTGGATATAACTGAAGAAATGATCAGTGGATACGATAAGGATTCTGTTGGTACTCAGACTATAACTGTAACTTTGGAAGGTAAAACGGATACATTTGAAGTTACAGTAATAAAGAAAGAAGCTGTTAAGAGATATTTTACAGTTCCAGTTGTAAAGGAATATGTAGAGGGACAGGGCTTTAACTATAAAGGAATGGTTCTTCACACAGAGTATAATGATGGTTCTATTACAGATATAGATATTGATAAATCATCAGCAGATATAATGCTTATAGCTTCTGATGGTAAATCAGATACTATAGAGGATGATGGTCTAAAATGTCTCACGGCTGGTGAATATACTTTGATGGTTGTTGACGACAATATAGTTAAGAGTGATTCTGATGAAGATATAATAATTTCAGTCAGAAAACTTCAGAATGGTGTCGTAGCAAGCGTAGATATGGAAGGAATAAGTGGTTTATCCAGTGATTCTTCAGATAGTAGCATCAAGGCAGCATTATCAGGTAGCGAGATTACTGTTCCTTGTGAAGGCGGATCTGTAAGCTGTGAGATTAAACTCGATAGTATATCGGAAATATCTGATGCAAAGGAGTCAGAAGTTCCGGATTTCTGCAAGGTAACAGGCTCAGATGTTACATACAAGAAGGTCACTATTAAAGTTGGAGAGATAGATGGCAAGCCTGTTAATACATTTGCCTATATTCCTGTTGCAAAGAAAGCGACAGTAACACCTCAACCAACACCTACTAGTAAGGCAACACCAACACCTGTAAAGGGTGGAGATAACCAACCGGATACAAAAGCAACACCAATACCAACGGTGGCACCAACTAAGAATCCTGATGCATATACACATGAGACTCCTGCACCGGGTAGTACGTTTTCTGTAGGTGGGGCTTCATATAAGATTCAGAAAAATGGATCAGCAGCATATTCTGGACCAGTAGATAAAGGTACTGCTTCTGTAAGTGTACCAGATGCTATAACTGTAGGTGGAAAGTCTTATCCGATTACAGCAGTTGGAGCAGATGCATTTAAGGGCTGTACGAAGATGAAAACAGTGAAGCTCGGAAAGAATGTAACAACTATAGGAGCCAGGGCTTTCAAGGGATGTACTAAGCTCACTAAGGTTACTATGGGAGCAGGTATTACCACTATCGGTGACAGTGCATTTTATAAATGCACAAGTCTTACAAGTATAGTGATTCCGAAAAAGGTAACAAAGATAGGTAAGAAATCTTTCTATGGTTGTAAGAAACTAAAAACTATCACAATTAAGACAACTAAACTTAAGAAAAAAACTATAGGATCTAAAGCCTTTAAGGGGGTATATAAGAAGGCGAAATTCAAATGTCCTAAGTCAAAGCTTAAGAATTATAAGAAGTGGATTAAGAAAGCAGGGGCACCAAAGAAGGCGAAGTATAAGAAATAGTAATTAATACATAAAACAAAAAATAATTAAAGGGAGAGTTAGCATGAGAAGGATAGGTGGTTTTAATATACTTAAAAAGTCAGCTATTATATCGGCAATGGTTTTATGTTTTACTGGTTTGACTTATGGAATTAGTGATGTATATGCGGAGGATGCAACTGTACGAGAAAATATAGAAACTACAGCGGCATCAGGAAAAATAATAATAGGGGTTGAAGGATATGACTATACTTCAGCTCAACAGGATATTCTAAATAGAATAAATGAAATAAGATATGAGGCTTGCATATCTGGTAATGTTCCGAATCCTAATAATCCATCGAAAATGCTTACTAAATCAGACTATAAGCCAATTGCACTTGGGGTTAACTGTACAAAAGCAGCTACGATTCGTTCGGCGGAAGCGTCTGTGAGATTAGCCCATACAAGACCAAACTCTTATGCGTGTAGCATGGTTTTTGATTACTTTAATAATAGTAGCATGGGTGGTTCTGGAGAGAATCTTGCTTGGTCTAATGAGAAAGAATCTAACCTTGATCTTTGGTATGATGAAAAATCTGCTTGGATAAACAGGAGTACTACCGAAGAAACAGGACATTATGAAAGCCTTATAAATCCAAGTTTTTTGTATTGTGGAATAGCTACTTTCAATCCGGTTAATGATGAGATTTATACTGGTTCTGGATGGAAAGCTGACTGGAGTTGCACTGCAGGAACTTTTTCTTCTGCTGACAATGCAATAGAAATATTTAAAGATGCGCAAAGTGTTCAAGTAATCCAAAAAATGGAAATACTGACTTCCAGTGTGACTAATATGATAGTAACAGGAAATCAGATACTAAATGTAGGTGATAATACTACAAATAAGCTTTATGTAGATACATCATATAATGGTGCGGCGAGTTGTACAGTTAAGAATTGTTATGTTTATGATGGAGTAACATGGTCATCATCTGATAACGATGTAGTTAGCATTAATAGTAAGACAGGAGAAGTAAGCGCGAAAAAGGTTGGTAAAGCCAGGCTTACAGCAAGCATAGGTACAGGTACATCAGCGAAAGAGAAGGTTATTGATTGTATAGTTGTTCCTGAAGGTGTTGAACCTGTTGAAGCAGAAAACCCTGATGTAGTTTACTGTGATTCTTTTAAAACACCAACACTTAGTAATAGCGTTTCAATAAGATTGAGTGATGGAACAAGCGTTGACGTTACTCCGATTTGGGATTCATACGATTCAGGAAAGCTTGAGTCACATTTTAGAAGCAATGAATTTAATGTCACAGGAAAGGCTTGCGGACTTGATGTTGTTCAGAAAGTTCATGTTAATGCTGCGATAATAAAAAAGGTATACCCAAAAGAAAAAAATGGAAGTACGTATACTGTAATAAAGTCAAAAACTACAGATTCAGGAACTGCTATATCGTATCCAAGTATTGGAATAGACTTGTCAAATGGATATTCCTGGACATACCCTGCAACGTGGACCACTATGAAAGATTATAATTATAAGAAAAGAGCAGGTGGTACATTTACAGAAGAAGGATATACAACAGTTAGTACAGATGAAGGCTCAAAGAAACTGGAAGTATCTTTTGAACTTATAGTTAATCCGGCAAGTGTAACCAGTGTAGTATATGATGAGAATAATATAACTACACCAAGTGGAACAGAACCGGAATATCCGATACCAACTGTCACATGGTCAAATGGTGATATAGATAATGTGAAGAGTCCCGGATCAGAATATGGATATATAAAATGGGATGAAACAGATGATTATAAGGCAGCGTATAAGAAAAGAGCAGGCGGAAGTTATCAGATAACAGGAACATATTTCGATGCTGTTAATAAAGTTTATTATGATGAGTCAACTTCGGTAAAAATAATTGTTACACCTGCTACTGTTACGAGTGTTGTATACGATGATGCGATGATTACTGTAGAAAATGGAACCAGTCCTGCAGACAATCTTCCGGATAAGGCAACAGTAACATGGTCAAATGGAGATGTTGAAGATGTGGATATAGCATGGTCAAATATCCCTGTAGATAATTATACCAATATGATTAAACAGGAAAAATTGTATACTGTAAAGGGAACTATAGACTGTGATAATGATATTACCAAAGAGCTATCAATAACATATAAGGTGCTACCTCCGACTGTAAAAGAAGCTGAAGAGTTTGGTGAGATTTCAACTATAGAAGGAGTTGAGATAGACAATAAGCTTCCTAAAGAAGCAGATATTGTTTGGAGTAATGGATTTACTACAACAGAAGAAATAGTATGGGATGAAGTAGATAGTGACAAGCTAAATAATCCTGATTCAACATTTGTATTAAATGGAAGTCTTAAAGGAATAAATGGTACAGAAAATGCGGTAGCTGTTTCGATTTATGTACATCCAAAGTCGCTCACAAGTCTTGACTGGTACGATGATGTAAGTGAGACTATATCTGAATCGCAGACTGCAAAAGGAACAATCTTTTATGATAATTACGATTTTTCAAAGGTGAGTGGTAAGGTTATTGCAACTTATGATAATGGGACTTCATTAGTGATGGGAATTGGCAATAAACAGTTATTGATATCTGGCTATGATAATAAATCAGAGGAAAAATCACAGATAGTAAACATTTCGTACAAATACGATAATAAAAAAGACGAGCCGATTACAAAAAGTGTAAATATGGAACTTATTCTCCATCTCCCTGAAAGATTAATAATTGTTCCTCCTACAAAATGTGAATATATCGAAGGACAAGAACTAGATATGGCAGGATTTTCTGCTACTACTTATTATGATGATAATACTGTAAAAAAGTATAAAGAAGGCACGGTGAATTATACCATATCTGGTTATGATAAGAGTCAGATAGGAACTCAGACTGTTAATGTATCACAGGATGGAATACTGGAGTTCTTTGAGGTAAATGTGATTGCCAAGATAGCAACTGATATAGAGGTGACTGGTGTATTACCTCAGAAAGTAGAAAATGCTTTTAAAACAGATGATGCTAAGGTTAAAGTGACCTATAATGATGGTGATATCAGGCAGTTTGATTTGAAGGATTTATGTAGTGATGGAAGTATTGTCATCAAAGGATATGATAATACAACGCTTGGAAAGCAGACCATACAGCTGGTATATAATGATATCAATAATGAAAATGACTCAGATATCAAGATAAATTATGATATTGAGGTTAAGGATAAGATTGTAGAGAATATAAGTATTACAGAGAATCCGGATAGACTCCAATATGTAGAGGGACTTAATCTTGTACTTACAGGTGGTAAAGTTCAGATATTCTATGATAACGATACTGATGAAGTAAGAGATATTACAGAATCAATGATTTCCGGATATGATAATAGCATAATAGGTAATCAGGATGTTACAGTCACCATAGAAGGAAAGTCAGATACATTTACAGTTACAGTAAGAGAAAAACAGATAGAAAGTGTTGCCTTTACAGGACCATCTAAAACTGTATATTTAGAAGGCCAGGACTTTGATCTTTCTGGCGTTTCGGCTGTTATTAAATATGATAATGATACTTCAGATAATGCGAGTATTGCATTTGATTCAGATGGTAGTACACTTGCTGCTACAGCTCTGCTATATAACAAAGACGATAGTATCAGCAATAAGAATCTAAAGGCTGGAAGCTATACATTTAATATTGTATATAAGTCTTATATCAGTGATGACTATTCGATTGAAGTAAAAGCGCCAGTTAAAGATATGCCTTCTGAAATTACTAAAGAAGATATGGTAAGATTTGAAAGCTTTAATGAAGCATCAAGTAATGAAGATATAATGGAAGCGTTAGAGGGTGCAACAATTGAGGTTCCTTGTGCTGGTGGAACAAATGTTGAGACTGTAATAACTAAGGAAATGATTTGTGAACCAGAAACCCTTGATTCTAAGAATTCCATATCTGAAGAAGAAAAGAAAATGGTTGAGGATGCTGAGAAGAACAGTAAGGTAGTAAAAAAAGTTGCTATACAGGTATCAAAGAATGAAGAAGACGAACCTGTATATACATATGTATATTTGGCTGTAGATAAGAAGCCAGAGCCGACACCAACACCAACTGTTTCACCAACGCCTATAGATGATAAGACAAATGTGACTCCTACACCAGAGCCAACTCCAATGGAAGAACCTGTCATTTCACAAGATCCATCAGATGATGATGAGTATATCGAGCCTGGAAAAGTAGTTACTGTTGGCAGTGCGAGATATAAAGTACTAGATGAAGAATCTGTCGAATATGCAGGTGTTGCAAATAAGAAGATAAAATCAGTTGTTGTTCCTGCATCAGTTGATATAATGGGTGATTCATATCAGGTTACAGCTATTGGAGCAAATGCATTTAAGGGATGTAATAAGCTTAAGAGTGTTAAAATAGGAGCAAATGTTGCGACTATCGGAGATAGTGCATTTTATAAATGTACAAGTCTTACAAGTGTAACAATACCTAAAAAAGTAAAGAAGATAGGAAAGAAAGCCTTCTACGGATGTAAGAAGCTTAAGACAATAACTATAAAAACAACAAAGCTTAAGAAGTCGACTATAGGTTCTAAAGCATTTAAAGGCATTTATAAGAAGGCAAAATTCAAATGTCCGAAGGCAAAGCTTAAGAATTATAAGAAGTGGCTCAAGAAGGCAGGGGCTCCAAAGAAAGCAAAGTATAAGAAGTAAAGAAAAAATAACAAAAGAAAAACAAAAGAAGAACGAAAGTGATTTATGTATAAGACAGATACTATATGTGCTGTCGCTACTGGAATGGGCAGGTCCGCTATCGGAATCATCCGCGTGAGCGGACCTGAGGCCATTCAGGTATGTGACGGTATATTTAAAGGAAAAAAGCAAATTAAAGATATGGAGAGTTTTACTGCTGCCTTCGGAAGGATAATGGATGGAGACACCATACTTGACGAGGCAGTTGTTCTTGTGATGAAGGCTCCCCATACATATACCACAGAGGATACTGTAGAGATAGATCTTCATGGTGGAATGTATGTTATTAAGAAAGTGACTGAACTGCTTCTTGAGAAGGGAGTGAGACCGGCCGAACCAGGTGAATTCACAAAGAGGGCATTTCTAGGTGGAAGAATAGATATGACGGAAGCGCAGGCGGTTATGGATGTGATAAATGCAGAGTCTGATATGGCACTGTCGGCATCCGTTAATCAGCTTACAGGTTTTCTTAAGAAAGAGATAAGTGATCTCAGAGAGAAAATAATATATAACACTGCATATATAGAATCAGCCATTGATGATCCAGAGAATTATTCTCTGGAAGGTTTTGACAATGAGTTGAGAGACAGAGTTGAGGAAGTAATAGATAGAATAAATGTTTTATTAAAAACCTCGGATGATGGAAGAATCATCAAGGAAGGTATAAGAACAGCTATCGTAGGACGGCCTAATGCTGGTAAATCCTCTATCCTGAATCTGCTTCTTGGAGAGAACAGAGCAATAGTTACAGATGTTGAAGGCACAACACGAGATACTCTTGAAGAGTATGCAGAGATAGATGGAATCATGCTTAAGCTGATTGATACAGCTGGTATACGAGACACCGATGATACGGTTGAGAAGATAGGCGTAGAGAAGGCTCGCAGTTCTATAGCAGATGCTGATCTCGTGCTTTTTGTAGTAGATGGTTCTGAGAAGATAAATGATAATGATAGAGAAATCATGAGACTTCTTGGTGAAAAAAAGGTAGTGCTGCTCATCAATAAGAGCGATAAAGAAAAGTCCTTAGATGACGAGGAAATCATCAGAATATTCCAGGAAGAAATGCCACTGAACGATAAAGAAATAATAGCTGTCCAGATATCTGCAAAAACTGGAGAGGGACTTAATGAATTAAAAGAAAAAATAAAGAGTCTTTTCTTTAGCGAACAGATAGATTATAATAATCAGGTTTATATAACAAATGCGAGAAATAAAGAATCACTTATATCAGCCAGAGTTTCACTTGAAAAGGTGATAGAAAGTGTAGATGCTGGTGTGGGTGAAGATTTCTATACTATTGATCTTATGTCGGCGTATGAAGCTCTTGGTGAGATAATTGGTGAAGCCCTGGAGGATGATCTGGCAGATAAGATATTCAAAGAGTTCTGTATGGGAAAGTAAGTCAGTATTCACAGTAGATAAGAATAATACTATGCATGACGTGGTTGCTTGCAGACTTAGGAAGGACAATACGAATGAATGTAGAAGAAACATATGACATCATAATAGTTGGTGCAGGACATGCCGGATGTGAAGCAGCTCTTGCCGCAGCGCGTCTTGGATTTGAAACTATAATGTTTACAGTGAGCATGGATAGCGTTGCCCTCATGCCTTGCAATCCCAATATAGGTGGAAGCTCCAAGGGACATTTGGTTCGTGAAATAGATGCACTTGGTGGAGAGATGGGTAAGAACATCGATAAGACCTACATCCAGTCTAAGATGCTAAATGTATCAAAAGGCCCTGCTGTACATTCGCTCCGTGCTCAGGCAGATAAAGGTGAATACACTAAACAGATGAGACTGACACTTCAGAAACAGCCACATCTTACATTAAGGCAGGGTGAAGTATCAGAGCTTTTATATGAGAAGATATCTGATAAAGAGAGTGTAGATAAAACGGCCGATACAAACAGTAATGTTGAAATTAAAAATGGAATAAAGATAACCGGAGTGAAGACATTTTCGGGCGCAATCTATCATGCAAGAGCTGTAGTTTTATGTACTGGTGTGTATCTAAAAGCCTTCTGCATATATGGGGATACTATTACTTATACAGGACCGAATGGTCTTATGGCAGCAAATCATTTGTCTGATTCTATGACTGAAGCAGGTATTCCACTAAGAAGATTTAAAACTGGTACGCCTCCAAGAATAGATGGTACTACTATAGATTATTCTAAAATGAGTGAGCAGAAGGGTGATGAGCATATACAACCTTTCTCGTTTACGAATACTGAAGATGATATAAAGAGAGACCAGATATCCTGCTGGCTCACATATACAAATGAGGATACTCATAAAATTATAGAAGATAATATAGACCGTTCTCCTCTTTTTTCGGGAGTAATAAAAGGAACTGGTCCGAGATATTGTCCTTCTATAGAGGATAAGATACATAAATTTCCAGATAAGGACAGGCATCAGCTCTTTGTTGAACCGGAAGGAGAATTTACTACAGAAATGTACCTCGATGGTATGTC
>DOVG01000062.1 GCA_003520205.1 Lachnospiraceae bacterium | reverse complement strand
TCAAGCAAGGTTCCTTCCTCCTTAATAAAAATACATTTTTAAGCTTCTTCTTATAAAAGATAACACTTAACGCATTATCCAATATAGTTTATAAAACTTTTGATAAAAAATCAAGACATTTTATGTAAATTAAATGATTATTTATCCATATTTGTTTTACTTATCTCACTTTAAAGCTGGCGGTAGAGTTTTCTGAGTCAAATTCCTTCATATAGAGGACTCCGCTTTTTCCTTTCAGCTCTTCTAAAATACTGCTTAGATTCATAAGCTGTATAGGAAGATTATCTCCTTCGCCAAGCTCGATTTCAATATTATCATGTCGAAGCACAATTTCACCATCAAGCGTAAACTCTATGCCTTCAATATCTATACTGTATTTATCGATAAGCTGTGTAATAGTCAGAATACTATCAAATCTCTTCTTGTTCTCTATAGGCAGCTCCTCTCCGAGCTCCCAGCTTTTTACTGTAATACCTTTTATGTAAGGTACATTTGCATATCTGTCCTTTGAGGTTTCCAGTACTACTCCTTCTCTATCGAAGTATACAAAACTCTCCATATATTCTATACAACCGGCAACAGACTTCTCATAAACTTCTACCGATACCGTATTCTTGTCCACATAATCAAAGGACAGCTTTGTGACAAAAGGAATATTCTCTATAGGATCAAACTTATTCTGAAGATAGAGAACTATGGTGTTATCCATAATCAGATTATCCTCTATAGAAGCTTTAACATCCTCCTCTGATGACAAAACACATCCATTAACGATTATCTTCTTTATACTAAATGTACTTGCATATAGAAGTGCCGACAGAATTATAAGAAGTATAATACCAGGCACTATAAGCTTCTTCATTCTGAGTCCTCCATCTTACTGATAGGTTCTATCTGTCTAGACACAGACAGAACTATTCCTATCTCAACCAAAAGGAATACCAGCGAAGTACCACCATAACTGACAAACGGAAGTGTTACACCTGTATTGGGTATAAGGTTGGTAACAACGCACATATTTATAAGTACCTGTACACTTATATGAGCTATTACTCCTACAACTATAAGTGAACCATATCTATCCGGTGCTCCCTCTGCAATAAACTTAAATCTCCATATAAGCATCAGAAAAACTGCAATAAGTCCAACTGCTCCTATTATTCCAAGTTCTTCACAGATGATGGAAAAAATCATATCATTCTGTGCTTCCGGAATGAATCCCAGCTTCTGAATACTCTGACCAAGTCCTCTTCCAAAGAAACCTCCCGAACCTATGGCATAGAGCCCCTGCATAGTCTGATAACCATTTTCAGCCTCTTCCGGATGAAGCCAAGCCGTTATACGGTCGCTTCGATAACTCTGGAGCATAACCAGAAGCGGAAGTGCAGCTGCACCTGCCAGAATAACAACGAATACATATCTAAGCTTCGGAGTAACAACCCACCAAATACACACCATGATTCCGGCACATATAATAGCAGTACTTAAGTTCTCGATAGCGATAATTCCGATAAATATAATGGCCGGAGCCATAACCTCAGCTGTTCCTTTTATAGACTTGAGTGCATTTACCTTTGTAGAACAGGCATGTGCCATATAAAAAACTATGACCATCTTAGCTATCTCGGAAGGCTGAAATCCAATAGGTCCGATATATATCCATCTGGTAGATCCATTTGTTGACTGTCCAACTATAAAAACCAATATAAGAAGTATCAGCTCGGCAAAATACATTACCCATGTAAACTTTCTGTAGGTCTGATACCTTACCTTGGATACTATATACATCATGAAAAATCCGATCAGAGCAAAAACAAACTGTCTTAATGCATAATGTGTGCTGTTACCATAGTCTCTGTTTGCTACAAAGGAGCTGGCACTATAAACCATAACCAGTCCAAAGCATACCAAGAACACCACAAAAAACAGTGATGGATAATCAAAATATGTGCCCTTGATAAAAAGCCCTTTCTTCTTTGTCACAAATCTACTCCTCTAGACTATCTACATAAAGTTTAAAAAGATTGCCTCTTTCTTCATAACTCTTGAACATATCCCAGCTGGCACAAGCAGGTGAAAGAAGCACATCATCTCCAGGTTTTGCATGAGAATAGCAGAACATCACAGCATCCTCAAGTGTTTCTGCCTTGACAACCTGATTAAAGCCGTGACTCTTACAACAGGAAAGTATTTTATCTGCTGTTTCACCAATCAATACCAGATATCTGACTTTACCCGGGAAGCAGCTTACCCACTCGTCATAATCAGACTGTTTATCGTATCCTCCTCCTATAAGAAGAGTTGTTGATTTCATAGCTTTTATAGCTTTAATAGCTGCATCCGGATTAGTTCCTTTTGAATCATTGTAATATCTTACATTTTTTACTTCACGAACAAACTCTATTCTGTGTTCTACTCCCTTGAAGGAATATACCACATCTCTGATTATATCTATCGGAACATCCATGAAGAACGATACCGCTACTGCAGCCAGTACATTTTCAAGGTTATGCTCTCCAAGTATTTTAATTCTGTCTACATCAAGGACATATTCCTCTATACCGTCCTTTCTGACATATACCTTTCCATCTCTCACATATGAGCCCTGTTCAGGTTCACTCTTATGACTGAAATAGCAAATATTTGTATGCAGTTTATCGATCCTTTTCATGATTTCAGGATCATCCATATTCAGGACTATATAATCCTCATCTGTCTGATTCTCTGCTATTCGGAACTTTGCATCTATATAATTATCAAATGTATAATGTCTGTTTAAATGGTCCGGAGTCAGATTCAGAATCGCTGAAACATGAGGTTTAAAATCATGTATAGTCTCAAGCTGGAAGCTGCTGATCTCAGCAGCCACGAGAGTTCCATCTGTAGTCGAATCAGCAAATCTTGTAAATGGAAGTCCTATATTTCCTACAACCAGACTGTCCTGAGAATAGGTCTTGAATATCTCACCAACCAGAGTAGTGGTTGTGGTCTTGCCGTTTGTTCCAGTTATAGCTGCTATAGTACCTCTATTAAAATAATAAGCAAGCTCTATCTCTCCCCATATAGGAATACCAGCTTTTCTTACTTTCTCGACAAAAGGACTATCTACCGGAATACCAGGGCTGATTACAAAAAGATCAGCCTTATCCAGGAGTTCATCTGTAAGTTCGCCGACTACTACATCAACATTTCCCGTACCTACAAAATCACTTAAAACCGCTTCCTTATTCAGTTCGGTATTCTGATCATAAAGTGTTACTCTTGCACCATTTCTTATAAGAAGTCCTGTTGCTGCTATACCACTCTTACCTGCGCCTGCAACTATAACATATTTACCTTTCATAATAATTATCCTCC
>DOVG01000280.1:4233-9269 GCA_003520205.1 Lachnospiraceae bacterium | reverse complement strand
TGATTAATACAAATAATGGAGTTCCAATAGTTCAGATGGATGGTTTATCTGACATTAACGGAATTAAATATGGATTTACAACAAGGTTAGGTGGTGTAAGTACCGGCATCTATAAATCACTTAATATGGGCTTTTATCTGGGAGATGATAGAGAAAATGTATTAGAAAACTATAATCGTGTCGGTAGTGCTATGGATATAGACATTACCAGAATGTCTTGTCCGAATCAGGTTCATAAGTCAGAAGTTCTTGTTGTCACAGAAGAAGATGCAGGTGATGGTATTACCAGAGAACTGACTCATAGCGAAATAGACGCACAGATTACAAATGTAAAGAATCTTCCACTTATAGTATATACAGCTGACTGTGTTCCTATTCTCTTTGCCGACCCGGTAAGTCGTGTTATTGGAACATCTCATGCCGGATGGAGAGGAAGTGTTGCGGGAATTGCAGCCAAAACTGTAAATAAAATGAAAGAAGTATATGGTTGTCTTCCTGAGAATATTATTGCGATAATTGGTCCTTCTATAGGACCTGATAATTATGAGGTTGATGAGACGGTTATAAAGGAGATATATAATTCTACATTCATTGATTCCTCATCAGATAATATAGTGACTCAGAATATTGGAAATAAAGATCAGGAAGTATTTATAAGATCAGGCAGCTATGTAAATAATGTCAGAAGCATTCCTAAAGATTATGAAGGAATGCTTCTTACTCATCCGGGCGCATTATACAGTATATATAGAACTGTCAGTGTGAAACAGAGATATATGCTGAATCTCTGGAATCTGAATGAATTAATACTTGTAAATGCCGGTTTAAAGGTATCAAATATATATCAGACTAAACTCTGTACCATGAAAAATCATGAGATGTTTTTCTCTCATAGATATACAAATGGTAAAAGAGGATTGAATGCTGGAATTATATCCTTATAATAATTAACAGATTCGTGGAAGAAGCTCGCCGCTTGGGCGTGAAAGCATTGTCTTTGCGCCAACGGCGGTATTTACAACTACTTTTCCAACATTTTCTTCAGTGACCTCACCTATTATACATGCACCTTCAGAATTAGGACAGCTTCTTAGGACATCTACAATTCTGTCTGCTTCAGAGGCAGGAGCGAATATAACCAGTCGACCTTCACATGCAAGATATAAAGGTTCAAGTCCCAGCATGGAACATACACCACGAACACCAGGATCAACAGGAATATCATCATAATCAAGAGATATTCCTACATTACTTTCTCCGGCTATTTCGTAAAGTACTGTTCCTACACCGCCACGGGTAGCATCTCTAATAACATGTACATCCTTTGTAGTTTCTAATACTTTTTCAATATTTTTGGCAAGAGGAGCACAGTCACTTGTTATGTCTGCGTCAATCTTGAAGTCATTTCTTGCCAGAAGAATCGTACATCCATGTCTTCCGATGTCTCCGGTAACTATTATCTTATCACCAGGCTTCGCAAATGCACCTGAAGTTGATGCACCTTCAATAATCTGACCGATTCCTGTAGTAGTTATAAATACTTTATCTACCTGTCCTTTACCGGCAACCTTTGTATCACCTGCAACGATATGAACTCCGGCCTCTTTGGCTGTTTTAGCCATGGCTGCTACTATTTCATCCAGCTTTTCAACAGGAAAACCTTCTTCTATGATAAATGAACATGTAAGATATTTGGGAATAGCACCCATACATGCTACGTCATTTACTGTTCCACAAATGGATAGCTTGCCTATATTTCCACCAGCAAATTCATAGGGGGATACTATAAAGCCATCAGTTGACATAGCTATCTTACCTGCAGGTATTTCAAGAACAGCTGCGTCATCTGCGGTCATGTATGGATTATCCAGATGTTTTTTAAATATATTTCCAATCAGATCAGAGGTCTGCACACCTCCAGCCCCATGTGCCAGGGTAATTACGTCATTCATTATATTTTCTCCTACTCATTATTTTATGACATAAGTGTCAAAAGTCAAACTGCGTTCCTGCTTGCAGGAAAAGCAGCTTGACCTTATGACACGCTGAAACACGAGGAAATAGCAGTTTTCGTAGAAAACTAGCGGTTTCTGAGTGTTTCTAGGATTGCGAGAATTTCGTAAGAAATGGAGCAATCCGTATGTCATATGGTGTTAAAAGGTACTTTTGACACCTACGTCATTTTATTATATACATCAAATATATTATTAGTTAAAACCGTAGTGGTAATAAGCTGCGCAGGCTCCTTCATCAGAAACCATGCATGCACCTACTGGATGTATAGGATCACAGACTTTTCCAAATAAAGGACAGTCAGTAGGTTTAATCTTTCCTTGAAGGACATCAGGACATCGGCAAGCGGGATTTGCTTTACCTTGTATTTCCGGTATAGAATGCTTAATCCTTGCATCAAAATCGCAGAATTCTTTGCGAAGCTTCATACCGGACATTTCGATTATTCCCAGACCTCTCCACTCAGAATCACAAGGCTCCATTATCTCATCCATGAGCTTTTGAGCTGCTATATTTCCTTCATCTTTAACGACTCTTGGATAGCAATTTTCGAAGAATGGTTCTTTCTTCTTAGAGAGTTCAATTGTAACAGCAAGGGCAGTCATAAGCTCATTGGCTGTAAAGCCGGCTACAACACCTGACACGCCTTCTTCTTTAAGAGCTTTGCAGACTGCATTTCCTGTAATAGCATTTACATGTCCAGGATAGAGAAATGCATCTGCGCTACCTTTGAGTTTTGCGTAAGCATTTGGCATGGTTTTGTTTGCTGTAAGTATTGAGAAGTTCTGAAGTCCGAGACGTTTAGCTTTCTTTACAGCTATACATGCCGATGGAGTGGTGGTTTCAAATCCAACCGCGAGGAATACAACCTGTCTTGCATCGTTTATATTTCCATTTTCAGCTGCCTCTTCTGTAAGCTGCTGGGCAAGCTGAACAGCATCATCTGGAGAATATACAGGTCGTACATCTGCTCCATCAGCTCTTGCTCCAGCAAGACTGTATTTTGTGCCTGGAACCTTTATAAGATCTCCGAAGGTACATATGATACAGTTTTTTTCAAGTGCGAGAAAAATCGCCTCATCGATATATCCGACTGGTGTTACACAAACCGGGCATCCGGGACCTGATATAAGATCAATATTTTCAGGAAGCAGACTTCTGATTCCGAGGCGGAATATCTCATGAGTATGAGTTCCGCACACTTCCATGATTCGAAGCTTTGGTCCATCGTAGCCTGATATGATTTCACGTGCATTTTCGATTATTTCATTCATCTTCTTACATCCTTTTCAGTGTGATTATCTGGCATGAGCTGTGATACCAGCCATTACTCCTGATGATTCTGTCTCATCATCAGCTGTTATTTTTGCTATAGCTACACCTGCATGAACCATTACATAATCACCCGGTTCCAGATCTTCAAGAAGCTCAGCACTTACATCTCTTTTTGCACCGCTTGCATCTATAATAGCAGTACCATCTTTTACACTAACTACTTTTGCAGCAAGTCCTACACACATTTTAAATTCCTCCTTATATTAAAGAATAACTTCCATTCCAATTTTTTGTGGCACGAAGCCCAGTGTTTCGTAGAATTTTCTAGCGCCCGGGTTACAGCTCCACACATTTAATGTTATATTGTAGAAACCATGTTCCATAGCATAATTATGTACATAGTCATATAACAGTCTTCCTATATTCATACGTCTATGATTTTCATCTACGCATATATCATCGATATATAGTGTTTTGATGTCTGTTAGCACAGAATCATTTACTTCCTGTTTGTGTATACAAAATGCATGACCACATACTTCATTTTGCTCATCTACACATACGAAAACGGGAGTGGTACTACATTTTATAATCTCTTTTAATTCTTCTTCGTTGTATTTGGTCGCAGGCCCTTTGAAGAGATCAGGGCGACCATTATGATGTACCATATCTACCTGTACAAGAAGTTTGAGAATTCCAGGTACATCATCTATTTCAGCATGTCTTACATTCATTAATTATATCCTCCGAATGTATTATTTAATCTGATTAATTCTTATCAATCCCGCGAGTGCCTGACCTGCTGCGATACCTCCATCATTTGTTGGTATCAGACTATGGTGCAGAACCTTGAGACCTGTTTTTTTCAGACGCTCCTTTGTAAGTTTAAGTAGAAGCCTGTTCTGGAATACACCACCACTTAAAGCGATAGTTCCAATTCCGGTTTCATTACTTAGCCTTTGACAGGTCTGGTTTATTATATCAGATAGTGCAGCGTGAAATGTAAAAGCAAGGCTGCTTCTGTCTTCGCCCTCAAGTGCCTTTTGGGTAAGGTCGCGCACAAGCAGATTTGTGTCCAAATTAATACTTTTTATATAATCAGTAGTTATATGCTCCGTCTCATTATCCAGATAATCTGAAATGCTTCGGTTATTCCTGCGAAGCCATCTCTCAGCTTCAAACATAAGTGCAGTAGAGCTTTCTCCTTCAAATGTAGAGCTCCTTCTTATTCCGAGAACAGCACTGACAGCATCGAAAAGTCGGCCTGCGCTTGTAGACAGGATACTGTTTACGCCTGTTCTCGCCATGTTGTTTAGAATGCTGTATTCCATGGAGGAACATATTTCAAGGCTTGAGCAGATATCCTTTGCCTTATCACACGATTCTTCAGAAGACTCACCTGCAAAATCTCCAAGGATGGATGCAGCTATTCGCCAGCCTTCCTTAGAAGAAAGGTCTCCACCGCTTTGGATAAAAGGACTTATGTGGTCAAGCCTGTCAAATCCGTCGAGGCGGCATTTTAGATATTCTCCGCCCCAGATAGTTCCATCCATTCCGTATCCCGTTCCATCAAAGGATACGCCTATTACTTCGTCCAGATAGTCATTTTCGGCCATACATGACAGAATATGTGCATAATGATGCTGAATCTTCATAACCGGCAGTCCCATGGATTCAGCAACAGCAGTAGTATTATACTTAGGATGCATATCGCATACAACCAGTGAAGGCTCAGCCTCAAGCATTTC
>DOVG01000280.1:0-4090 GCA_003520205.1 Lachnospiraceae bacterium | reverse complement strand
TTTGCAATGGCAAATGTATTCTTAAGTTCGCCTCCCATAGCAAGTACATGACCTTTAAAATCATGACTTCTCTCTGAAGAGGAACTTGTTTTTCCTATCATGATAGGGAGAGGAGCAAAGCCTCTTGATCGACGTATCATATATGGTTTGTTATCTGTAAAATCCATTACCGAGTCATCTGCCCTGGTTCGGATAAGTCTGTTATTTGAGAGAACTATATCTGTAAAGTCTGATATTTCATTTATTACATCTTCATCTGTCCTGCAAATAGGAGCACCGGATACATTGGCACTTGTCATGACGAGACAGTCGGAAATCTTGTAATCATCCTCAGCTTCATAATTAAAGAGAAGAAGATGTATAGGAGTATATGGAAGCATAACTCCGACATATGGATTATCCGGCGCTATAGAAGGCGCTAGTGTAGAACTGTCTGACTTCTCAAAAAGGATAATAGGCTTCTGGTATCCTGTCAGATATTCATACATCTCATCACATTTTATCGTACATTCTTTTTTTACAGTTTCCTCGTCTTTCATCATTACAGCGAAAGGCTTCATTGGACGGTTCTTCAGAAGTCTGAGTCTGGATACCGCCTCTTCATTTCTGGCATCACAGCATAGGTGAAAGCCTCCAATTCCTTTGATGGCAGCTATCTTTCCTTCAGATATGGCGCGACGAGTCATAGATATAGCTTCCCGGTCTCTGATATCAGTAATAATGAGTTTATCCTCATCAGTATCAGGAATGTCAGGAAGAGAGTACTGTTTCATCAGTTCCTTCTTCATGAGAAGATATGGCTTTGGTCCACATTTAGGACAGCATACCGGCTGCGCATCATAACGTCTGGTCTCAGGGTGAGTATACTCATATTCGCAATCAGGACACATCTCAAAATCCTTCATACTTGTTCTCACTCTGTCGTAAGGCATCGAGTCGAGTATTGTAAGTCTTGGACCGCAATTCGTACAATTTATAAAGGGATGCAGATAGCGCCTGTTGCCAGGGTCATACAGTTCTTCTTTACATTTATCACATATCGCTATGTCAGGAGATATAAATATATCTCCGGTATCCTTCTCGCTCTCAATTATCTCGAAGCTGTCAAAGGCAGGAAGCTCCGTTTCCTTAGAAATAATATTAAGTATCATAGACCTTTCAGGTGGATAGTGATTTAGAGCATCAAATAGATTACTTACATTTTCTCCCTGAGCAAATATCTCCACATAGGAACCCTTGTTGGAGACAGTGCCTTTTATATTGTTTTCAAGACAGATACGGCTGACAAATGGTCTGAAGCCGACGCCCTGAACAATGCCGTATACTCTTATATTAGATGTAATCATGCCGACTCCTTTCTTTTAAATGTCAGAGAATAATCTGTCGAGGCGATAATTTTAATCAGTCTTCAAATAGCTCGCCCGATATAGCAAAATGTGAATAATCAATAAAGTCCTTCCGGTAGCCGGAAGCTTTAAGAAGAGGCTTTAAGTCATGATCTCCGATTATCATGTCATACTGCTTATTTGCAGCAAGCTGATAGAGTTCGTCCTCACCTGATAGTACAAAATCATTTTCCTCTTTATATTCCGGACTTTGCATAAAAAATGTGGCACAGTGAATAGTCAGATTTCCATTAGCTGTCCGTTCAGCATTAAAGCTTCTTATGATATTTCTAAGTTCGTTTGCAGCAAACTGGGTATGAATAATAAGAACCTTTTTATGGTTATTATTTATTTTACTTACTATTTTTGATACTACGGTATCAGGAATAAATGGAAATGCAACCTCATACGGAGTTCCAAATGTTTTCTTCAGAAATTCAGCTGCCTTTAGTCCCTGCACGCTGACAACCAGATTCTTGGAAACGTTGCCGGCATGGGATATTTCCTCAAGACCGGAGCCTATACCATAAATAACCGGATTCTTAATTCCGTTAGTTAGACAAGCCTTTCTAAGAGGTTCTACAGAGCAGTAACCGGTTTCAAGAGGAGTAGCTCCAATGATTCCTGTAGCATCACTTTCAGAGTTTGTGGAAGAAGCACCGGACACGGCAAATGTCTCGAATAGTGACAGCCATGCTTCTTCTTCACCTTTGTCATAATACGCTGTCCCATCACAGCTGATGGTAATGCATGGAATACCCAGTTTCTTTTCAGCCATTCTTTTAAGAGCCTTCATGTCTGTAGCGATAACAGCAGGAACAGGAGTGCCTATGATAGAAGAAAAACTGCAGTTCAGATCATCCTGTGCGGACTTTAGTTTGGCTATCAGTTTATCATCTCGTCCCATTATCGCATCCATGTCTCTGAGTCCGGCACTGAAAACAGCACTTTTTCTGGTGAACCATCTGGGTTCATCAAAACCGCAGATATTTCCTGCACACCCACCGGCATCGCATATAACTATGAGACCGCCTAATTCATATAGAACTCCACATGCACCGGACTGATCCGGGGCAAAAGGAGATAGATATTTAAGTAGTTTCTTCATATATTCTCTTTCTTTAAATGTATAATAAAAATATTTATTTAGAATTTCCAGCCTCAATATCAAGTCGCTCAAAAAGCTTTATAACACCGTCATATCCGAAAGGCTGATTATCATCACACCACTCGATACCTGCTGTATCAGGATGATAGTATTTACAGTCTGAACCGATATACATATCGACCTTTTCTTCTTCGTAGAACATCATGGTAGGAGACAGGTTGGAGTATATCTTTGTATCCGGACTTAAGGCTGCTAAAGCCTTCAGAAAACGGAAGTTCAGCTCGCCTATAGTTGCAAAGATTTCAGGTACTTTGAAGCCTTCCTCAAGAAGCATTAGAGCCATTTCTATAGGATCGCCATTCTGGATTTCTCCGACAGAAAAGCTGACAGAACCATACTTATCCTTAAAGCCATGTATAGTTTTTCGAGTGTTTTCATAGTATTTACTGTCATCTATATCTGCTCCGAGAGCATTACCAAGAAGCTTATACTGGTTATGTATTTTGTCAGGTCTATAGAGTCTTAAAAGCTCTATGAATGGAATGCCCAGCCTGTCCTGTATATCCTGGGCTGCAGCTCTGGCCTCCGGATTCAGAACAAGATTAAAGTTCGCATGTGACATTTCTTTATATTCATCAAATGTTTTGCATCTGGATAATTCCCTGATATTCTGTATGCCGATGGATTTCATCAGAGTATACAGCTCGGATTCATCAAAAAGCGGAGTGAAGAATCCCATGATATTCATATCACGTGCTCTCTTCTCGGCGGGTTCCAGAAGACTGTAAACAGAGGTTCTTACAGCCGCCATAGGTGGAAGTCTCTTCTCTCGGGTAAGTGCATACATATAGCAGGCAACAGCCGGCAGACCGGTTCTTTCAGTAACTTTCTTACAGATTCTCTCCATATCAGTTCCAAGAAGTGCATCTACGCAGGTTATGCATATCATGATAGCAGAGGGACGTTTATCCAGAACAGTTAGTATTTCTTCACAAGCATCAGGAATTTTAGTAAGATGTCTGCCTGTTACGATATCTGTATCATCCAGAAGCTGGAAGAAGAATTTATCCTTGTATTCAGGTGCACTTCTAAAAAGGGAAGTATTTCGACCACAGCAGCCGGGTGATACAAGAAGCATTACGGATTCTGGTACGGCAAGTCCTGCACGTTTTACTCCAAAGCCTTTTGCACCGGGAGAATTGAAGTATAGAGTAGCAGGTGAACTGTATATGAGATGGTCAGAGCTTTTCATTTCAGAAGGAAGACCTGACAGACCCAGTTCGGATAATTCTTTTGCAGTTTTATAAAAAGGTTTATTCATATGATCCTCATTTTTCTATTTATTTTGCTCATCTTCTTCTATAAGAAGCTTTGCCAGGTCAAGGAAGCGTTTACTTACCTCAAGACTGATATCACCCTCGATTACTGTTTTTCCCATATCTTCAAAGTGAATGATGTCATTTGTTCTTGGTATATCAGCTACTATTTCAAGTCCGGCTTCCTCGGCAAAGGCGCGGACTTTTTCCTCCTCGCCTTCAACATTTCTTCTGTTCATAACGATGCCACGGACTTTTGCATAACTTCTGTCTTCAAAATT
>DOVG01000260.1 GCA_003520205.1 Lachnospiraceae bacterium | reverse complement strand
CAGACAGAGATAGAGCTTCCTCTTAAGGATGAATGTCCTGTATGTAGAGGAAGTGGTGCACAGCCGGGTCATCCACCAGATACTTGTCAGAAGTGTGGTGGTAAGGGACAGGTTGTATATACACAGCAGTCACTTTTTGGTATGGCAAGAACAGTTCAGACATGTCCTGACTGTACCGGTAGTGGTAAGATTATTAAGTATAAGTGTTCTAACTGTGCAGGTTCCGGATATGTTAAGAGCAAGAAGAAGATTCAGATAAAGGTTCCTGCAGGAATTGATAATGGTCAGTCCATCAGACTTCGTGAGATGGGTGAACCGGGAATAAATGGTGGTGAAAGAGGAGATCTTCTGGTTACTATACTGGTTGATAAACATCCGGTATTCCAGAGACAGGGCTATGATATTTATTCATCTGAGCCTATATCATTCACACAGGCAGC
Organism: Lachnospiraceae bacterium; assembly: GCA_003520205.1. Taxonomy (GTDB): domain Bacteria; phylum Bacillota; class Clostridia; order Lachnospirales; family Lachnospiraceae; genus Eubacterium_Q. The sequence continues at coordinate 2,376 of DOVG01000260.1, read as the reverse complement.
ACTTGGTGGTAAGGTTCAGTTAAATACAATTGACGGTCCTTACAGCTATGACATAGCTCCAGGTACTCAGACTAATACAAAGGTTAAGCTTAAGGGTAAGGGAGTTCCTACTCTTAAGAATAAAACTGTCAGAGGTGATCATTTTGTAACGCTTGTTGTTCAGGTTCCGGAGAATCTGACAGATGAGCAGAAGATAATTCTCAATCAGTATGAGAATGCTTCTGGTCCAGCAGTTAATACCAGATCATCAACTGATTCTGCCGGTGATTTCTCATTTGGTGGACATAAAAAGAAAAAGTTTAGAAAGTAATACTTTTTTATCTTTCCCTTGGGGCGGGCTTTGCTCGCCCCTTTCTATGTAATTAGGAGATTATTATATGATTTGGAAGAAGATATCTATAGATACATCCCTTGAGGCAGTTGATCTTATCTCTGAATTCCTTGATGAACAGGGAATTGAAGGAATTATGATTGAAGATAATCAGCCTCTTACTGAAGATGAGATTCGTGAAATGTTTGTTGATATTCCGCTTGTTGGAGATGCTTCAGATGATTCCGCTGTTGTTTCTTTTTTTATAGACAGCTCATATACTGATAAAATGATTGATGACCTTGCGGATAAAATAAGAGCAGAGCTTAAAAGACTTAGTGAATTTATTCCTGTCGGTACTATGAATATAGATATGACTGAAACAAGTGATGATTCGACATGGAATGATAATTTTAAGAATTTCTTTAAACCTCAGAGACTTTATGGCAATCTTGTTATAATGCCGGTCTATGACGATGATATGAATTCTGATAGTAATAATAATGAGAATAATGATCTTAAAGATTTTGATATAAAAGAAGAGGATAAGGTAATTAAGATAAGGTCTGTTATGGCCTTTGGTACCGGAACTCATGAAACGACCAGACTGTGTCTTGGTCTTATTAAAAAACATATAAATGATATGAGTACTATTAAGAAGGACCTTACTCTGATGGATGTAGGCTGTGGAAGCGGAATTCTCTCTATAGCTTCGGTTCTGCTGGGGGCATCCTTCGTTCATGGTCTTGATATAGATCCGCAGGCAGTTGAAGCAAGTAAAATAAATGCCGATGTTAATGGAATAAAAGAAGATAAACTTCTTTTTAGTTGTGGTAATCTTCTTGCCGGTAATATGATTGCTGAAAATTATATAAATAATGTTAATTCGGATAATAGTGAAGATATTAAAAAGAAGATAGAAAAAGCAAGTCTTGGTTCAGGTATATCATCTGTTCTTACTCCTGAAGAAGCTGCCAGAATGGTAGATATAGAAGGTGGAACAGTTGATAGTGTTCCTAAAAGAAAATATGATATAGTTGTTGCAAATATCCTTGCTGATGTTATAATCCCCTTATCGTCTGTTATCGAGGAATATATGGAAGATGGAGGTGTATTTATTGCCTCAGGAATAAGCGAAAGCAGGATAGATGATGTAAAGATTGCACTTATGAATAATGGATTTACTATTATTGACTCTGAACAGGAAAATGAGTGGTTTGCACTCGCAGCGGTGAGGAATTAAGTGAAATGCACAGATTTTTTGTATCTGATATAAATGAAGCTGACAAAGAAGTTACGATAACCGGTCAGGATGTTAATCATATAGCAAATGTTCTTAGACTTAGTGTTGGTGATGAGATAACTGTAAGTGATGGCTCATCCAGAGACTATCTCTGTAGTATTACAGCTATCGATACTAAAAATGACAAGAATGTTATTGCTGAGATAATTGACGTATTTGATTCAAATGCAGAGCTTCCGGCAGATATATATCTTTTTCAGGGGTTCCCTAAAGGAGACAAATTCGAAACTATCATTCAGAAATGTGTAGAGCTTGGTGTGCATGAGATAATTCCTGTAATGATGGACAGAACTGTGGTTCAGCTTGATGATAAAAAAAGAGTGAAAAAAATAAGCAGATATCAGGGGATAGCAGAAGCTGCTGCAAAGCAGTCCCGACGTGGGATTATACCTGACATAAAAAGTTTTATGTCTTTTAAAGAAGCGGTAAAATATAGCCGGGATATATCTGACATTATTCTTGTTCCGTATGAGTCTGCTGAAGGAATGCCTTATAGCAGAGAGGTGATTCGCGGTATAGTAAATAGCGTTCACGAGAAGGAAAACTCTCCTGTATCTGATGATAATAATAGAAAGTACAGTGTAGCTGTATTTATAGGTCCCGAAGGCGGTTTTGCTAATTCAGAGATAGAGTTATTAAAAGATTCAGATGCAAAGATAATAAGTCTTGGACATAGGATTCTTAGAACAGAAACTGCAGGCATGAATATAATATCCGTATTAGGATTTAACCTCGATACATGAAGCACTAATAAAACAGAGGA
>DOVG01000269.1:3825-6288 GCA_003520205.1 Lachnospiraceae bacterium | reverse complement strand
TCCTTCAGTCTATGAATCATTTGTCATCCTCTAATAATAATCTACTTTAATATCAAAACGCCTATAGGTTTCTTTTATTCTTTCCTTTAAAGCATTTGTTATTATACCTTTTTCATTTTTTATGTCAACTATTATGTCCGAATTGTTGATTATGATATCAGTATCATCTGTACATCCACCATAGCTGTATGCGTTCTTCCCCATTCCATTATACTTGAAGCCAGCACTTTCTATAGAGAAATAAGTACGTCCTTCATAGCTTCCGATTCCTGTAGAATTATCAGCTCTGACATTCAGTATAATGCTCATATCATGTGACTTTACAGAGGCTGATTTACCATCCACACTTCCAATCAACACGAGATTTCTTCCTGAACCATTACACATTACCAGCGAACGCCACATTTCAATATCGATGGAATTCTCAACACTTCCTATGCATACCCCTTTATAGAAATTCGTATAAATGCTGACATCTGTATCATGTATTACAATTGGATTAGTACCACTGATAGAACCTATACCTACTCCTTCATCTCCTATCATCTGTATGGTATATTTACCCTTATTGATTCTAATATCACCACCCAGACCTGAACCTATACCTATACATTTCTTTCCATTCAGTTCCAGATGAATCTCTCCATCCTGATAGAACTCTATAAGTCCGTGCTTCTTTAATGATGTATTACCTATTCCATATATATCTGAAGCTGACAGTTTGATGTTCAGATCACCATCACCCTCCAGTATTAGTCTGGAACTCTCCGGAACCTTGATACCTCCACCTGACAGAATATTCTGTCCTACAAGGCATAAGGTAACACTGGAGTTTTCTGCCATAGTTATGCATGGTCTGTTCTTGATATTTGAAAGAGCCACATTTTCCAGTGTAATCCGTCCATCATATCCTTCAAGTATCTCTATATGAATATCTGTTTTTACTCCCGGAGTTCCAACTATACTGATATCTCTAAAGGTCGAATCCTTTTCACCTACAACGATTGAAGTCTTCCCCTCTTTAATCAGTCTTCCTATAGCTGTTCTTCTGACTTTTCCTGCTATATAAGAATTATCAGATGCTCCGTCTTCTTTTTCACGATGATATCTGCTGATTTCCATTTTTACATTGCTGTCAACAGATTCAATTATTATTTCAGAAGGTCTTGCCACATAGAATCCCTGTATAAGATCCGCCCCAAGCTTTATAACTGTTCTAAGTTCTTCTGCAGTTTCTATTCCTTCTGCCAGAGCTTTTATATTATTAGCATGACAGAATTCCACTATCTCTCTTACAAAATGCTGTTTCTGGGAACTAGCATGTATTTCAGACAGGAGCGACCTGTCTATCTTTACGTAATCAGGCATATATCTTAGAAGATTACTTACATTCGAATAACCAGTTCCATAATCATCTATAGCTATTCCTATTCCCAGCTTCCTGTATTTATCCTTTAACTCATCCAGATCAGCATCAGTCATTTCCGCCTGTTCTGTAAGCTCAACAACCGTTTTCTCTGACCACTCTCTAAGCATTTTTTCCACAGCGGAATTATCTTCGTATTCAAGCTTACATCCCGGGATACTGTTTATAAATACTTTCTTATTCTTAAAGTACTGAGGGTTGTCCTGCACAATACTAAGTATATTAAGAAATGTAGCCTTCTCTATATCATTTAATCTATTTAATTCACTTGCACACTTTATTATCTGCAGAGGCGGTATCATCTTATCTGTTGCAGATCTCATAAGTGCCTCATATGAGAATATCTCGCCATCTACAGAGTTAACGATTGGTTGAAAATGATACTTAAACAGATTATTATCCAGAATATTTTGCACTTCAGATAATTCATTTATATCTGAATTAACCTCAAATTTTGATAATGGTCTTGGTATACTTTGTTTATTCAGCTCATTTATGATAATACGCCTTTTGAGAGCTTCCAGACCTCTTGATACATCTCTTATCCATAATCTGTATACCTCATCATAGCTTCTAGGTTCTGTACCATAGCTGATCATTGCATATCCAAAGGATTCATTATCTACAAATAGCGGCGTAAATATATAGCCTGATGGCTTTGAATCTTCATATATAGGAAGAAGCCTGTCTCTGTCAAATACGATGTCTGTACCTATAATTCCCTCAGCTATCTTATCTTCATTATAACATAGTGCGCCTATAACCTTCGAAGAATATCCTTTTTCAGGAAAATTATCTTTAATCATCCTGTCCGGATAAAGCCACATATCATTCAGTACTATATTAAACCTTTTTACTCCCCTGAGCTGGAATACATTTTCATAAACTGCATCCATTAATTCAGTTATGTCTTCACTACTAACCAGATCATCCATCAGATAATTATGTATCGAAAAATAACCCTCTTCAGAATTTTCAGTCTGCCAGGTACTTCTTACACCGGAAATCATCTCGACTTCTTCATTTTTACATCCACA
>DOVG01000269.1:0-3704 GCA_003520205.1 Lachnospiraceae bacterium | reverse complement strand
TTCAGAAGAGCATCAAGTGAATACTCACCATATTCTTCAGCAGGAATACACGCCGACGTAAGCGGTTTAGGGCACTTCTTTCCTTCTTCTGATGTACCATAGCCAAGTACAGCTATATCTCCCGGTACAGACAGTCCTCTTCTCTCGATTTCTTCCGCAAATCCAATAGCCATTGGATCATTAGCGCACATGATAGCTTCAGGAAGATTCTCCCGGTCTCGTAGCAGAATATCTGCACAACCATTTCCACTGGTATACCAGAAATCTCCATAGAATACTCTGTCCTCACGTACTATCAGTCCATGTGCAGCCATAGCATCTCTATAAGCCTGAAGACGCCTCTTTGAATGGACATGATTCTTCCTTCCTGTGATATAGGCGATATCCTTCAAACCATGTTCCACAATCAGATGCTCCATAAGAGCATAGACCGAGTCATAGCCATCTGTCCAGAAACTAAAGAAATATTTACTATCTGTATCTATCGCAACAACCGGTCCATCAAATCTCTCTTTTATCTTCTCTTCCAGAGCCTTCTCTACTCCTGGAGTCTGAATCGTATCAGCCAGAATAATGATTCCATCAAAAAGATCATAGTTGATAAGATTATATATATTGGAATCTCCGTATTCTCTTTCCTTCTTATTCTGATATTTAATATACATGGAAAAAACACATACGCTTATCCCCTTCATAAATGCGTACTTCATAACTCCATGTATAAATTCACTTTGATAAGCCTCATCTGCCTGTCCCAACAGAAGAGCAATTCGATTATTCTTCATAACAGCCCCCATATAGGTAAAACTAAAGTCCTATGAACTGTTTTGTCCTCTCTTCCTTCGGATGTTCAAATACATCCTGCGGTGTTCCCTGCTCAAGTACAATACCCTTATCCATAAATATAACCTTATCGGACACATCTCTGGCAAAAGCCATCTCATGAGTTACTATTATCATAGTCATTTTTGTATCAGCCAGCTCTTTGATTACCTTCAGAACTTCACCTGTAAGCTCCGGATCAAGAGCTGATGTCGGTTCATCAAAGCAGAGTATTTCCGGCTTCATGGCAAGCGCTCTTGCTATTGCGACTCGCTGACACTGACCTCCTGACAGCTGATGCGGATAATTCCCCATTCTATCCTTCAGCCCCATCTGATGCAGAAGAGCCTCTGCCTCAGTTCTTATATTTTCCAGTATTTCCTTTTTGTTAGCCTTAAATCCAGGCTCTCTTTTAGCCTGAAGCTGTCTGGCAAGCATTACATTTTCCAGTGCAGTATACTGTGGAAATAGATTGAAGGACTGGAACACAAGACCAAAATGAAGTACATTTTTTCTTATACTTGAATCCTTCAGATAGTTTTTATCCTCAGCATCATACACGGTTTCTCCCGCAACCTTAATTAACCCTTTGTCTGCAAACTCAAGAAAATTCAGACATCTCAGAAGTGTTGTTTTTCCGCTTCCCGATGAACCTATAATCGATAGAACCTCTGATTTTTCTAAAGTAAAACATATATCCTTCAATACTTCAGTTTTATCGAAGGATTTACCCAGATGTTCAACCTCTAATATACTCATATCATCCTCCAATATTTATCTGAAATAATCCAGTTTCTTTTCAAGTCCACCTAATCCAAGTGACAGAATACCATTACAAACCAGATAATATATGGCTGTAAAGAATAATGGCCATATAGCTCCTGATATTCCCTGCGAGCCCTTCATAAATGCCTGTCCAGCCCAGATAACCTCCTGAAGGGCGATTATTCTTGCCAGAGAAGTATCCTTAACCAGAGTAAGGACTTCATTTGACATAGGTGGAAGTATTCTCTTTATCATCTGAAGAAGTTTAACCTTGAAGAAAACTTCACTTTTGGTCATTCCAAGTACATGACCTGCTTCATCCTGTCCTACAGGAATACTGACTATACCGCCTCTATATATCTCTGAGAAGTAGCAGGCATAATTAATGATAAATGCAACTGCTGAAGCGACGAATCTTCCTGTTTCATCACCTCCCCAGATATTCTTCCTGAGAACAAGTCCCGGAAAATAATATATAATAAGAAGCTGGATCATAAGTGGGGTTCCACGAATAATCCATATAAGCAGCTTAAATATAAGCTTTATAGGTTTAAACTTTGACATTGAACCAAAGGATATAAGGAGCCCTAAAGGAAGGGCTCCTATAAGTGTTACAAAGAAAAGCTTAAGTGTTTGTAAAAAACCTATATTCAGTGATTTAATTACTATAGGTAATTGCTCTAAGAAAAGATCCATTTTCTTACTCCCAAGACTTTTTTACTTCAGAATTATTTCTGCTCTATAAGTGCAGCCTGAACTCCGTATTTCTCAGCAATCTGCTGTGTCTTTCCTTCTGAATAATATGTCTTGAAGAAATCATTCAGCTTAGCTGTAAGATCAGAACCCTTACGTAGTCCTACACCATACTCTTCACTATTAAGCTTAACAGTATAGGTAAGCTTATCATAGCTGGTATTCTCACCTACCATAGCAGCAGCCATAAGAGAATCAATTATTGCAGCATCTGAAGTACCGGCAGCCACTTCCATAAGGGCATTTGCCTGATTCTGAACTGCCGTGAATTTAAGTCCGTTTTCATTTGCCTGTTCCTCTCCGGCACTTCCAACTTCAACGGCAAAGCTCAGGTCCTTCAGACTGTCAACTGTCTGATACTGATCTGCCTTATCTGATGGAACTATAACTATCTGTGCATTGTTACAATAAGGATTAGAACAGTCCATAGCACTCTTTACTTCATCAGTAAGTGTCATACCATTCCATACGCAGTCTATATTACCTGAATCAAGCTCCAGAGCTTTATTATCCCACTCTATCTCAACGAACTCAGCCTGTACTCCAAGACTTTCTGCAAAGGCCTGTGCCATCTCTGCATCAAAGCCTACCCAATTACCATTTTCATCCTTGAAATCCATCGGCTCAAAATCTGTTATTCCAACTACCAGTTTTCCTTTTTCCTGAACGGTCTTAACATCCTCAACTAATACTTCAGATGTTTCATTTCCCTGCTGTTCAGAAAAATCAGCATTACTTTCACTCTTTTGTCCGCATGCAACCATTCCAAGTGTCAAGGCAGCCGCCATAACAATTGCCAGTGTTTTCTTTATCATTCTTTTTTCCTCCCTCGGGGTAATCCCCATTCGGTTTATTTATTCTGCTTTTGGATTTTCCTTACCTGTTTTTATAGCTTCTGTAACTGCTGTTGCAAGTCCGGTAACTCCTGCAAGCTCTGATGGAATAATAAGCTTATTTGCAGGACCCTGTGCAGCTCTTTCAAATGCTGAAAGGCCTTTGACAGCAATAGTGCTCTGTGAAGGTGCAGCTTCATTCATCATCTTAACTGCATCTGCCTCTGCCTGCTGTACCTGACGGATAGCTTCTGCATTACCCTGTGCTCTCTGAATAGCTGCTTCACGCTGTGCCTGAGCTTCGAGAATAGCTGCCTGCTTACGAGCTTCAGCTGCAAGTATAGCTGCTTCCTTATCAGCAGTAGCACGAAGGATTTTAGCTTCCTTCTCACCTTCGGATACAGTGATAGCTGCCTGCTTCTCACCTTCGGCACGAATGATCTGCTCACGTCTCTCACGTTCAGCCTTCATCTGCTTCTCCATAGATTCCTGAATAGCTGCCGGAGGCATGATGTTCTTAAGCTCGACACG
>DOVG01000191.1 GCA_003520205.1 Lachnospiraceae bacterium | reverse complement strand
AAATTTAGCCTTTGTAGCATTCTTATCAAAAGTTACATTTGTATAAGCTCTGCTCCAGTGAGCATATAAAGTGAGCTTCTTATCAGCGTCTTCATTTCCTTCTTTGAGATATTTCCATGTTACTTTTTTATCATCAGACACTGCAAAGTAAGCTGAATCCTGTACAGATTCCTGATCTGCTTTAATATATGGCTTTCCTTCAGCATCGAAAACCATCTTACCATTTGTAGCATCGGTATAATATCCGTCGAATTTAAAACCTTTTCTCTCTGGAATAGGCATAGCTGTGGCAAATGAATCGCCTACATTAAGCGTTCTTTTAACACTTGTTGGTTTTGCAACATCACCTTCAGGTGCAAAAAACGCAGAAGCTTTATCAGCGTTATCTTTAGCATTTCCATCAAATGTTACATCAGTATAGATTCTTTTCCAATGAGCATAGAGTGTAAGTTCCGAAGCTGTACATATCCAAGTGTAAATATTGGTATCTTCGCCTTCTTCACCTTCTTCGCCGGATTCTACCTCTATGTAATCTGCAGCCTTACAAGGTTTGCCATTACTGTCAAATACCTTAGTACCGGCCTCTGTGTAATATCCATCAAAGCTGTAGCCTGTACGCGAAAAACCATTTTCTACAGCATTAACTACTTTACCATTCTCAAATGTCTTGCTTTCCGTAGTGCCTGTAGCATCGTCAGCATTCTTATCAAATGTCACAGTAGTATTAGGTATAGGTTCAATGTCCCAATATTCACAGATGGTATCTTCATAAATTTCTATATCTTCACTATTTGCTGGATGAAAGAATTTACCATCCCAAATACATGCATATATATCTTCGCCTTCTAATAATAAATATCCAGATTCAGTATTCTTTACTCTAAAATTATATATCCTATTATCTTCTATTTGTAGTCTAAGGTAATTATCTGTACCTTCAACAGAAATAGTACCATTATATGTAAATGCTGGATAATCCCAATTTGTAACTTTATAGTTACCTGCTTCAAAAGGAGGAGCTTCCTTTATCGACCAGTAACCAACACTAGTTGCTTCATCTTCAGTGGAAACAACACTCAACTTATTCTCATTACCGTCATAATAAACATAATCTTCAAATGTCTCCCGGTAAAGCAAAAATCCACCATTTTTCTTAATGACTTTCATTTTGAGATTATGAATATCGTCACCACTATAAGTCAAATAATTCGTTCCATTATCTTGCGTAACCGTAACTTTTGCCGAAAAATCGTTCATTGACATTACATATGTTCCTTCGGCTAAAAGATCTGCCGCTTCTGCCGTCAGCTTCGCCATGGGAACCATATTGAATCCCGAGATTACCATAGCTGTGACCAGCAGATATGCAAGTGCCCGTTTCAGTAGCGTCGGCGTACTGAAACTTCGTTTTTTGTTACTCTCCATAATTTTCTCCTTTCATAATGATTTTTGTCAGGCGTTTGCAAAACGCCTGTAAATTTAGTATTTTCCTCTTTCTTTTAAATGAAATACTTAAAAATATTGGTCAATACAGATGAAATTATAACATTTTTTTTATTTTTTTAATGCAAATGTGACAAAATGTCACATTGAAGATTGATTTATTTACATTTAGGCTATAAACTCTTTTTATATTGATAATCAGAGGTATTTTATGGAGTCAATAGGCAATAAGATAAAGGAACTAAGGCACGCCAGAAGAATATCCCAGCAGCAGCTGGCAAGTTCACTTAATGTGGATAGATCCAGTATCGCTAATTGGGAAAATGGAAGACGAATTCCTGATATTAATACTATCAGGATGCTTGCAGATTATTTTGATGTGGAAGTTTCTGATCTTGTAAATGGCAATGAGAACCTGGGTGACGTAGATGCACCTGTTGTCATTATCGTAGATGACGAGGAAATTCTTATTGATGGAGCTATGCCTATTCTTTCATGGGCTATGCCGAAAGCTGAAATTAAAGGTTTTACCAGATTTTCCCAGGCGATTGACTATGCCCATGAGAAACATATATCTATTGCTTTTCTGGATATCGAGATAGGAATACAGAGTGGACTGGAACTTTCAAAGAAACTGATAGAGATAAATCCACATACGAACATCATTTTTCTTACCAGCTATCCGGACTATGCACTTAACGCATGGGATACTCCTGCCTGTGGCTTCCTTGTTAAACCGGTTCAGCTGGAAGATATAGAGAATCAGCTGAATAAACTCAGACATCCTGTCAGGGGGTTGATATAATGGCAAGCTTTATAGATACTATCAATATATCCATATCATTGTCAGGTATAGTGGTTTCTATTCTCGGTTTTACTATATCCTATGTCATTCGTAATATAGACAATTTGATAAAACGTTTCTTTATGTTTCTTTTTTCGTGTCTTTTTTTATATTCTATATGTAACTTTCTGAATTATACTTCTTTGATATTTCTGGGACCTGAATATACTATTTTTTCCAAAGTAACACTCTTTTTCGAGTCCCTGTTTTCATCGATACTTATGCCGCTTCTTACTATGATAATTCTATACTTTGCTGAAGAACATATGCGCGGAATTCTATTCTATACAGTACTTACCCACTGGATTATATATGTCATACTACTTATAATAGCCCAGTTCACAAAGCTTATTTATTATTTTGAAGATGACAACACCTATCACCGGGGACCTTTCTATTCAGTACTTCTTGCTCCTACAGTTCTTATTATGGCAACCCTTCTGATAGGTCTCATCAGAAGAAAGAATAAACTCTCGAAAAAAATATATACAGCACTGCTGCTATACATCATCATTCCGGCTGTCTCCATGATAATCCAGATGTTTCTTTATGGAGTCTATTTTATAATCATAGGAACAGTTGCGGCTTCGATAATCATGTTCTTAATCCTGATCACAGAACAGATACAGATAATCATTGACCAGCAACAGGAAATCAACCGTCAGCAGGCAAATATACTGGTGCTTCAGATGCGTCCACATTTCATCTATAATACGCTTTCCAGCATTTATTATCTATGCGTTCTGGACCCCAAGAAAGCCCAGAAAACTGTCGGGGATTTCAATACATATCTTAGAAAAAATCTGAATGCCATAGCAAGAAATGAACTGATAGCATTTACTGAAGAGCTGGAACATACAAAAGCCTACCTTGCGGTAGAAAAGGTAAGGTATGAGAAGCTGCTTTTTATAGATTATGATACACCGGTTACAGCCTTCTCACTTCCTCCGCTCACTCTTCAGCCTATAGTAGAAAACGCCGTAAAATACGGCGTTGATCCGGAGCTTCCTCCGCTACATATTCTTGTTAAAACCAGACAGGACAGCGATAAAATCATTCTGACCGTAGAAGATACCGGTCCGGGATATAGTCCAATCCCTTCAGATGACGAAAGAGTTCATCTAGGAATTGAAAATGTACGAAAACGCATTTCCATGATGTGTGATGGAACTCTTGATATCAAAGCAGGCAGTGAAGGTGGAACTAGCATTACCATCACCTTCCCACGCTCATAATAGAGTTTTGCATCAGTTAGTTTGCAAATACATCTTCCATCTCATAATAGAGTTTCCTTAGAACTTCGTCAGAAAGGTCTGTTTCATTTAAGATGGTATATCTGTCAGGACGCGATGCCGCTGCTCCCTGCCATGCCTTTATAAATATTTCTTCTGTTATATTCCACTGCGAAGGAACTACCGGAATGCTATATTCTTTTATGATTCTTGTTATCTTTGCTATATTCCTGTTCTGGAATTTGCATGCTCCGTAGCTTCCCATCGCAACAGCTATGCCATGCGGCACATTTACCTCTTCTGCAAAATTCTCTTCGAGAGCGTGACAGAATAAATGTTCTGAACCACTGCTCGGTCTGGAAGTTCCTGCTATCTCCATAGCAAGTCCGCCCATAACAAGAGCCTGTGTCAGTCTCTTTATGAAGTCTACACTCTTCAGCTCCTTCATATCATTATATGCTATAGAGTTAAATGCCATCTTGGATATCATATAAGCAAAATCATCTACATAGTCCTTACCGGCTATATGTGCTATCTTCCAGTCATTTAAAGCTGTATATTTACTTACAGTATCTCCTATACCTGACAGAAGCTGTCTGATAGGCGCCCCCACTATTACGCTTGCATCCACAAGGATAGCGTCAGGAATGGTACATTTAAATGTCTTCCTTGCCTTACCTTCTGTTCCAAGTACAGCAACCGGCGAAGCAAGGCTGTCATTACTTAGTGTTGTTGGAAGAGAGATAAGCTGGGCTTTACTTACAAATGCAGCAAACTTCGCAAGGTCAAGTACTGTTCCTCCGCCAAATCCAATAACAACTTTTATATCATTCATAGTAATATACTTGGCAAGAGCCACCGCATTATCATATGATGCCTGCTCTATCAGATACATCTCACTATCAGGAAAGCTCTTTTCTATTCCCTCAAGAATTGACCCAAATATACTCTTTAGATTTGCTTCCGTAACTATTATGGTTTTCTTTTTATCAATACCTGGAATTACATCCCCCATCACAGCCGGAATCCTTCCAAATATTCCATCATCCACTATGAGATGATATGGTAATCTAAACTGGTGCATATCTAATCCTCCTCTGAAAAACTACAGGCCTAACGCCTCTTTCATCCCTCTAAAATCATCCTCCAGCTGGCGGGCACTGAGCATCTTAGAATTCTCACCCCTGATAATCAGCTGAACAAGTCCATCAGAAGTAGCTACAGTTATATCAAGATTCTTTGAATTCTCCAGCGTGAATCTTGCTATATACTGATCTGCTGTTTCTGCTTCCTTCGTATATACCACATGAACTCCCATATAGTCCATCTTCTCTGTAAAATGCCCTCTTACATTATAAGCATCGAAAACAACGATAACCTCTGTACCTTTAAGTGCCCTGTACTCGGACATCATATCCAGAAGTTTATATCTGGCCGCTTCCAGGCTGAGCGACTGTCTGTCTCTACTTACACCTGTATCCTCCAGTATGGACTTAAGCGACTCCCATGCATGTATTATATTATAACCATCCACAAGAAGATACCTTTTCTTTTCCACCTGAAGCTTCCGGGATTTACCAGTAGAAGACATCGCCCTTGTCTCTGCCTTTACAGTGCTTTTTGTAAGATATACTCTCTTCGTTCGTCTGTTCTCTTTTCCGGCATTTGAATGAGTAGCGCTTCTCAGAATATCGTCTATCTCATCTGTACCCATAGCCATAGCCCGGAGCCCTTCTTCCAAAGAGAGGGCTTTATCTGACCTCTGTCTGGCAAGTCTTAGCTGCTCAGCCTCTCTGGCAAGCCTTTCATCATCACTCTCCTCTATAGTCCCAAGATACTCACTTTCTCTGGAGGGAAGATGCATATATGACTCGCACTCAAACCACGGAACATAGTATCCTGCTCCGTGCGCACAGAAGATACTTCCTGACGGATTATTCTTATCACTATCAGGATCATATGCTTTATCTTCTATAACTTCAGTCATAACATCTTCAGGTACGTCTCTGTATCCTGCATATTTCAGTTCTATAGTACCTGTTCCCGAAGTAAACTGTGTAAGTTTAGTCTGATAATCAGCTATACATCTGGCAGGTGCTTTTCCTGTAAGAGCTCCATCTGATGACACGGTACAACTTCCACCCATTTCAGAGATATCTGTCATAACTCTTCCTACATTTTCTGAAGGAAGTGTTATCACATATTCATACTCCGGTTCCAGCAGTATGCTTTCTGTCTTCATTAGTCCCTGTCTCACAGCACGCCTTACAGCTTCACGAAAGTCCTGACTGTCTGTATGTTTCAGATGTGCTTTTCCTGCTATCAGAGTGAATCTGATATCTGTAAGCATAGAACCTGTCAGAATTCCAACAGGAAGATGTTCGGAAATAGTCGAAAGTATGGTCTTCTGCCAGTTTATCTCCAGTTCATTTACACTGAGTTCACTGGCAACCTCTATACCGCACCCTCTCGGAAGAGGTTCCATGAGAATCTGAACTTCAGAATAATGCCTTAATGGTTCGAAATGTCCATAACCTATAACCGGATATTTAATCGTTTCTTTATAAACAAAGCTTCCTTTTACAAAGTCTACTTCTACCCCGAATCTTTCCAGAATGGTTTCCTTCAGGATTTCCATCTGGAAGTCACCCATAACGGATACACTGACTCTGTCTTCATCCATGGTTTCAAGACTGAGAAGAGGATCCTCTGATGCAAGTTCCTTGAGTTTCGGAAGAAATACCCTGAGCGGCATATCATCCGGAAGTTTCAGGTCATACCGAAGAAGTGGCTGACATAGTGGCGTTTCTTCATCATATTCAGCGCCTATACCCATTCCGGCATATGCGCTTTCCAGTCCGATCAGAGTTACTACATCTCCCGGTTCAGCCCTGTCCTGCGTCTCAAATCTTACACCATTATAGCATCTTATCTGGCTTACCTTCTCACCAGCCAGCCTCTCATCACCTGTTTCGCTTCTGACTGACAAGCTTCCACCGGTTATCTTCGCAAAGGCGAGCTTATGTCCATCTTCGTACCCTATCTTAAATATCTTCATGGAAAGCTTTTCTTTATAGGATATGTCAGGAATATACTGCGTTATAAGATTAATAAGTCTGTCAACGCCTGTATTCTTAAGAGCTGAGCCAAAGACTACAGGATGGAGACGTCCCGAGAAAATCAGCTTCTTCACATCTTCATAAATAACAGTTCCTGTATCCAGATATTTCTCAATCATATCCTCAGAGAGTGAAGCTATTTCTTCCTGCTTATCATTTAAAAAGTTTTCATCATAAGCTACAAAACCATCCCCCAGACTGCTGCCAAGCTCTGACATGATATCGTCTTCTGAACGCTGGCACATATCCATCTTATTGACAAATACATAATAGGGAACCTTGTAACTCTTAAGCATTCCCGCAAGTCGTCTGGTAGATGCTGTCACACCATCCGGTCCGCTTATAAGAAGCACTGCCACATCAAGAATTCCAAGCACTCTCTCTGCTTCACCGATAAAATCCACATGCCCCGGAGTATCTATGATAGTTATCTTTACATCATCCGGGCATTTACTTAGTTCATTTTCTTTGCCCAGTCTGCATATTGCCTGCTTAGACAGAATAGTGACGCCCCTTTTCTTTTCCAGTACTCCCGTGTCCAGAAAGGCATCCCCATTATCGACTCTTCCCATAGACCTGATCATGCCAGTATCATACAAAAGGTCTTCTGTAATTGTGGTCTTACCGGCATCAACATGCGCCAGAATTCCTAAACTCAACTTCTTCATTTCAAATACTTATCCTTATATATATCTTTTAATTCTAATATACATCTTATTCTTCCTGGTAATGCCTTCTTCACCTTCGAAAATAAACTTTCCTTTTCCTCTCACTGATACAGTGTCTCCCTCTTTAAGAGACTTTGAATAGGACTGTATCTCTCTTCCACACACAAAAACTCTTCCTTCTGAGATGTATCTGATCGTCTGTTCTCTTGATACATTGTATACTCTCGATATAATCGCATCAAGTCTGTTACTGCTGACAACTACACTTTCTTCGGAGTATTTCGGAGCAAGTTCTTCAGGAAGTGACAGGCATCTTTCAACCGTTACATTTGTATGTTTTACCTTCGTCAGACTATCTATTATATAATCAGCTATGGATGACGCCACAAAAAAGTAAGCTTCATTTTCATTAACCAGTATATCTCCCAGTTTGGTTCTATCTATACCGAGTCCTATCACCGAACCAAGAAAATCCCTATGCGTAAGGGCATCAGAAAACTTTTTCTGAACAGGACTGATATGAAGGATATCGATAGGAAAGTCTTCTTCATATCCACAAGCTTCAGCAGAACCAAATCTTATCATACATCTCTCGCTATTATCTGTTCCACCGAAGACACTTGTACCGGCATATCTCAACTCCTGCTCCATCGCATAAAAAGAAGAGAGCTGCGACATATCCAGAAAGTCGGTGAAAACAAATCTGTTTTCTTTATATGCTCTCTCAGCCAGTTCT
>DOVG01000267.1 GCA_003520205.1 Lachnospiraceae bacterium | reverse complement strand
CAAGTCACAGCGACCTTCTAAAGGCTCTCCTTCTGGGTGCTGTCTTCTATATCGGTCTGGTAATACTTGGATTCATATTTCCATATCTCGTAAAAACTGATAAAGATAGCCATTCACTGTTCAATGTTATGACAGTCTATACAAATGTAGGCTTCATCGGAATCCCTGTTGCCCGTGCCATACTTCCGGAAAATGCCATTCTGTATGTAATCATATGTAATGTTATGTACAGCCTTCTTTTCTATACACACGGAATCACAATTCTCAGTAATGGAAAAGAAAAAATGAATATAAAGAATATATTCAGTCCGGGAACTATCATGGCTGTTATAAGCCTAATAGTATTCTGGTTTAAGATTACACTTCCACCTATCATTGCAAACAGTATAAGCTTCATAGGAAATGCAACTGTATTCTTATCCATGACTCTTCTCGGAGTTGGAATTGCAAGATCTAACATCATGAAAGGTATAAAAAATATCCGCATCTGGATATATGTCCTTGTACGAATGATACTGGTTCCAGTAGCACTATTCATCATACTTAAAGCTCTGGGACGTGACTCAATCACTATACTTGGACTTACTCTTATGGCTGCCATGCCTATAGGCAATCTTCCGCTTATTCAGTCTGAGAAAATGGGCAAAGATACTGAACTTCTCTCCTCAGCCATTGCCATAAGTACAGTGGTATCTATAGCTACCATAACGATACTTATGACTGTATTTACACATCTGATATAGATCATTTACATAAGCGTCAGAAGATGCTTTGACACCTATATTCCATAGTATCCTAAAAATATAACCCGGATATGTCATATGACACATCCGGGTTTATTATGTTCTTATAACATAAGAATTATCTTATCTTAGATCTGATCCTTCTTACGTTTCTTATATGTGAAGATACTTACTATTCCGCATAGACTCAACATCATCATTATCATGATAAGACCAAGCATAGTATTATCTCCTGTCTTTGCATTTGCTGCAGGCTTAGTTTCCTTATGTCCTGTAACAACTGCAGCTTTAGTATCTACCATTTCAATTACATCAGTTCTCTGTTTTCCTATAAGGATTGAACCGTCATCATCAATAGTAAATTCTATATCGTCGGCAATTTCATATTTCTTAGGTGCTTTAAGCTCCCTCATTATATACTTGACTCCAACCTTAAGACCATATATCGTCTCAACAGACTTTCCAGACTTATATCTGTATATTTCCTTGCCCTTCTCATCAAGTATAACGATGGTAGCGCCCTTCAGACTCTTGCCTTTTTCATCAACCTTGCTGAAGTTTACTTCAGTAGCTTTATTAGTAAACTGTACACTTTCTACCTCAGTGTCTTCTTTAGAATAAACCACCTCAGTATTTAATGTTCCATCTCCTGCATCAGTAACAGTAACCTTTACGGTTATTTCTGACTTATCGTTAAGAACTCCATCCACCTTCTGACTTTCGTCCTCAGTGATAACATATTCGTGAGTACCTATATCCTCAAGTCCATATGTAATGTCAGTAAAGATTATATTTCCTTCTGCATCATTATAGCCTGTAGCAACAGCTTCTTTCTGTGTATCAGACTTCTCAGCCACTGTAAATGTAAACATCTTTTCTGCCAGTTCGAAGCCACCAAGGAATTTCTTCGCATTCTCAACAGACTTCTTACCAGTAAGTGTAATCTTTCCTTCAGCATTATATTTATTTACAAATACTATATTGCTGTCACTCTTTGCCAGGGCTTCACTCTCGCCATAAGATACTTCTGTATTAAGCGTACCATCATTATTATCAGTTATCTTTATATAAGCCTTAAAGCTTTCAATACTGTAAGTTATACCCTTATAAGTATAACTTCCATCCTCATTCTTAACGCCCTTTTCCTTAACCTCATCTGGTACAACCTCTGTTATCTCATAGGTGTAAGTCTTATCTACATCAGCCTCTGTGAAGTAAATATCTTCAAATTCGATATTTCCATCTGAATCCTTGACGGTGCCAAGAACAGGTGCAGCGCTCACATCTACAGAGCCCTTATCATCCAGTCTGTTTGCTATAAATGTGAATACATCCTTATTCTTACCATCAGTTACGATACTTCTTCCTTCAAGTACCTTCTTACCGGTAAATGTAGCCTTACCTTCCGCATGATACTCATTCTTTATTGTTGTTTCTGTATCATAGTTTACATCAGCACTCATAACACCACTGTCAGAGTCATAATTTACAGTTACTGTAAAGTCATAACCTGCAGTATCATATGTTGTACCGTTATAAGTAGTCTTACCATCTGATGTAACAGCCGCTTCAGGAATGTCCTCTGTAACTCTGTAATAATGTACAGCCTTTCCTTCCTTCTCTATCTCAGCATACTCATCAGCCAGTTCATACTTCAGTTCCGGAATGGTTATACGCTTTGGTGCGTCGCCCTTTTCGGTCTTTTCAGCCTCTGCACTATAGGTTATATCATTTTCTCCATCCTTCTTTACAGTAGTTCTGTCTTCATCAGTATACTCTGTAACTGTAAAGCTGAATTTCTGCGTATCATCTATAGCATGATTCAGAAGGCTCTTATAGATATCGATATTAACTGACGTATCTGCTATATAAGTATTAACAAATGCTGTGGACTTTTCTAAGGTTGATGGTATATCAACTTTATACTCTCTTCCGTCCTTTGTAGCACCGGTAACATCTACTGCCAGTGTACCATCCTTGTTATCCTTTATATCAACAACAACAGTATAAATAGTACTGTCATACTCCATGGTTCCATCAGCGTAGCTGTAAACTCCCGGAGACACCTCATTATCATCAGGCATTACTTCTGATATAGTATAGGACTTCTGTCCCAGATCATTCAGGTCATACTTAATTTCAGCAAATACTATGCTTCCGTCAGCCGCATTTCTTGCAGTAGAAAGAACCTTTCCATTTTCCTTAAGCTCATATTCGAACATACCAGCCTTAAGGTCCATTCTGTTCAGAAGCTTTTCAGTCTTAAGAACAATACTTCCTTCTGCTTCGTATTTGTTAGTAAATGACTTTATGTCCTTATCATATGTTATGGTTGTCTTTAATGTACCATTACCATTATCTGTTACACTTACAGTCGCTTTAACCGGATCAGCTGTATAAGTTACACCGTCCTTCTTACCTCCGGTCGGCTGATTCTCTGTTATCTTGTAATAATATGTCTTACCTATATCACCTTCACCATAGCTTATCGGTGTAAATGTAATCTTGGAATCAGCTTTTCCATCAAAGTCTTTCATAGTACCGGTTGATACATTTTCGTTAATAACACTTCCTGATGCATCTATCTGGTCAACCTTGAAAGTAAAGTTATCTACTGATTTATCAAGCTTTCTTCCTGTAAGAATCTTACTTATATCAAATACCGCATTTCCCTCTGCCTTATACTCATTTACAAATTGAGCATTATACTGTCCAAAATAATTAACCTGTGAAGACAGAGTTCCATTTTTATTATCAATAACATCTACATAAGCTATTGCAAAATGATCAGTATACTTGATTCCATTAAGCTTATTATTAACTGCATTGGCCGGTACATCTTCCCTGATGATATACCAGTATTTCTTACCTATATCGTCCTGAGTATATTTTACATCAGTTGACTGAGCATTCAGATAATACTGATTATCAACACCTTCTATGGTAGCTGAAGCAACCTTTTTCTTTACAGTCTTAATATCTGATGATGTCACCTCTGAATATATGGTTTTATTTATCGGCTCGATCTGATCAACCGTAAATGTGAACTTATCAGTTGTGTTAAATGTTCTTCCTGTAAGTATCTTCTGAAGATTAAAATTAGCCTTACCTTCAGCTTTGTACGTATTTTTAAATGTGATACTGTACTTGAAGCTGTCTTCAGATATTTCCTTTCCATTCTCATCATATACTGTAACAGAAAGCTTACCTGCACCGGCATCCCTGACACTTACTCTTATCTTTATCTCACTACTATCGTATGTCCAGCCATTCTTTTTATTATCTACTGCATCTGATGGTATATTCTCAGATACGATATAATAATGATCGCCAAGAACCTTATCGGCATTTGTTGTATGTTCACTTATATTACTTTCCAGTTGGTAACTGATAGTTCCGAATGAAACCGTTTCAGGTTCAGTCTTATCCTTCTTAACAGAAGGACAGTTTCCTTCCGATACCACATTAGTTCCATTTGCTCCATTTACAGGAGTTTTATAATCACTCTCATATTCTTTAACAGTGAAGCTGAATAAACCGTTATCTGCATCACCACCTTCTACTTCTTTACCCGCTTTCAGTGATAATCTTCCGGTTGCACTATATCCATTATAGAATACCGGCTGACCATCCAGAGGCTTAGCAGAAGGGTTCACTTCAGGATCCTCTGTATAATAAACAGGTGCAGATGCTGTCATTCCATCAGTTGTTCTCTTAAGTGTGACTTTCACATAGTACCTGCTTGGATCATAGCTTACTCCGGTTTCCGAATCATTAATCTCTTCGATCATATAGATCATGTCTCTTGAGTTAATGTCCGCTCCATTACTATCCTTCAGATAATCCAGTGTATAGTCTATTCTGTCAAATGCTACAAGTCCGTTTGCAGAACTTGTCTTCTCAGCAAGAATATACTCGTATTTCTCCGATTGCTTCATACGAAGACGGAATCTGAACTCATCAGCAGTAAGAGCACGTCCAAGCATAACCTTAGATGCTTTTACTTCTGCAGATGCTTCAGCCTTTACATAGGTATTTACAAAGTTAACCTTTCTATCTCTCCATGTTGGTACATTTACCCACATTCCATTTGGATTTGCATTATCTGAACCTGCAAGCTTATATGTGTATCCCGGAATATTAGCATTCTCTTCTGCTACATATAACCATGATGTTCTATTTATCGGGAAGTTAGTTATTCTAAATCCACCCTCTATAGGATTTCCATTCTTATCAGAAGTTGAGAATACCATCTTATCATCAGCAAGATATGTGCTCTCATAACTAAGACCATTCCATTTAGCCTTTGCGTAGATATTTCCGCCATCCCATGCACTTCTTATAATAACGGTATGACCTATAGGAATACTTATATCTCCGCCATCTTCCCTCTTAACTGTTTTCTTAAATTCAAGAGATACTTTCTTTTCATTGTGGAATTCAACAACAGACTCATTGCCTTTTTCTACAACTACATCTGTTTTAAAACCATCTTTTAAATTATTATCCTGTCCGGTGGTTCCCTCTTCAGTAGTACTTATAACTCTGTAGCTTGTTTTATATGCATTATCCTCCACTTCACTTGCCGTATATCTGATTGTGCCTTCGAGCTTAGGAATAGAGAATGTCTCGCCATGCTTCAGATAGAATATAGTACCACTTCTATATCCTCCTGTAACAGGAGTTGCAACACCTGATGCATCTATCTTTTCTGCATATACAGGATCCTTTATCTCATTACGTGAAGCATCACGAAGATTAAGAACAAATGCAAATTCAGATGTTTTTTGAAGATCCGGATCTTCAAGCACCTTCTTTACAGACACTTTTGTATATATTGATGCATTAGTAAATGTGACTCTTGCCTTATCTGTATCCACATCCAGAGTATCCTTGTCATCATTTACATTTACTACTGATGTTATAGTTCCTTTTTCATTAAAGCTTACTTTATAAATATTGGTATTTGCCCTGTATTCAGACGGAGCCTGTGTTTCCTTCAGATATACTTCTCCAGGAAGATTTACACTTGTTAAGTCTTTAAATGTAACAAGTCCATCTGAATCAGATGTTCCGTTCTTAATAAGCTTTGTGCATCCTTCATCAGAGTATATGGCAAACTTTGCCCCTTCAAGTGGAGACTTGGATAACTGATCTACTTTAAGCACACTGAACTGCAGCTTACTGTTTCCTACAAATATATAAGGAGGCTCATCATTCAGATTCTTAGCAGGTATTATGATTTCATACTTACCCTTTGCATCGGCAGGAATCATATTCTTATTTCTGCCATCACCCATTACATAATAGTAAACAGGTGCGGATTCCATATATCCATCAGGTGCTTCAGTTTCAACAAGTCTGTACCATGTATCGTATTCTATTTCTCTGACTACTGATGTACCTATTGTCTGATTCTGAAGTTCAACCTCGCCGGTTTCAGCTGATGTAACTAATCCATCTACTGAACCAGTCTTCACATCAATCTTGGACCAGTCACCATCTGCCGAATTAGCTTCAGCTGTACGGATGTTATTTGCTGAATTTTCTTTTGTATCTGTATATGCATATTTGTACAGATTAAATGTAGCCTGAAGCTTCTTGGTAATATCAGCTTCATCATACTTACGAAGACGAATTCTCAGATCTGTAGCACTGGCACTTCCAGCATACTGATAGATGTATATTTCATCCTGTGTTTTTTCTTCACTTACAGCTGTGCCGACTATCTTAGCTTTATTAGATATAGTTGCAAGTGTATTAGTATTTATCCCCTGTGGTATAGCATCATATTCAATCCTATAGGTTGCATTTTTATCTGTCATCTTAACCCTGGAACTGAATTTTCTGTTTTTTGAATCGTATGAATTTACACAGTTTTTTGTAATATCCGTTGATACATTATCTAATATCTGATATACCTTAACAGAATTAAGATCCAATGCCAGATTCTCATCAAATACATCCTCAAGTGTAAAGTACTGAGGAGAAGATGCTGTTATCTTATCAACAATAGTCTTTAGTTCCTTTGCATTTGGAGAATTAGGATCTACCGTTATCTTGTATTTTGCTCTAAACTGAGTGCTCTCAGAAGGAGCAGCAACAAGAACCTTATCGAGAGCCTTTGCTATAGAACTCTTAACATCAGATGATGATATGATTTTCTCATGTGCAGGAACTCCGCCAGACTCAGGAACTTCCACTGTAAGAGAAGCAGTATTTGATATAGATGTAATATCATGAACTACTTCTTTTACATCTATCTTATAAGTTACAGTAAGCTTGTCCAGCTTTCCTGTCGAATTAGTAAAGGTTGCATTCTTATTATCAAGAGCTATATCAAAACTGTTAGACTCGTTATCTGATGTTGTCTTCTTAAAATTAACCAGTCCTTTATACTTTGAATTCTGAGTATGTCCTGATATCTCGGTAAATACTATCTTGCCCTCAGAATCCTTCACTTCAAGTGTTCCAGGCTTATAATATACTCCTGCAAGACTGAGATTATCCTTTATATGATAAGTCTGATTCTCAGCAACAAGCTTTCCATCTTCATTAACAGCTATCTTATAACCCATAGTATCATCTGAAGAATCATATGGGGATGTCATGTACTTGTCTATAGCGTCATCCGGCAGTGCACCGCCTATGGAATACGCACTCCTCAGATCACCTGTTCTTCTGGTACCTACAGCATCAGTAGCCAGATTTCTTTCATACTTGGTATATTCACCAAACCATGCAATTCTGTTATTTAACTCAATCTGGGTTTTTCCTTCTTTTTCAAGCTGACTTGGAAGTCTGTCCACGAGATAAGGATTAATCATCATAGTGTACTTAATAGTTACCGTATATCCATCCTTACCCAGCGTATCCGGAAGGTCTCCAGGGAAGAAAATAGCTCCACCTATACTGAATCTGTCTCCAGTACTGATAGATCTGCGAACTCCATTTCCTTCTCTTCCGGTCACATCTGCATTAGCTGCAAACTGTCCGGCCATAGCTGCCTCAGATCCTGCTTTATATACTTCAGTTGTATCATTATGTAAGAGATTTTCAGCCTTAGACGTAAATGCAGCCATTTCGCCGGTTATCTCTTCATTTCTTCGATCATAATATGGTGCTTCCTTTAGAGCTATCCATGTCATATCCATGGCACCAACTCTAAGTCTGTCTACAAGTGCCTTTACTTCAGGGTCTTTACTGTCTGTTGATATATCAAATGCACTTTCTACCGCTGCCGCATTTGAATATCCTTCTGTATCCTGCATAGACAGTGAACTTTGAGAAAGACCTGCGAGCCAGTCATATACTTTTACAGTACCGCCGGATGCCGTAGTAACTTCATATGATGGGAACCAGTCAGAAAGCCCCCAGTCCTCAAGACCACCACTATTAGGTCCCATATGGAATTGTATTACATAATCTACATAATAGTTATCATCTGCACCTTTATATACGCCGTTATTATGCTTAGATGTTGCAAAATTAACTACTATAGGTGTTGCATCACCAGGTTCTGTAGAAAATATAGTTTTAAAATATAATGAAGCTCCATTTGTAAAAGCTGATATTCTTGGATCAACAGATGCCCAGTAACTGATAGTATAGGATGTAGGTTCTGTATCCTTAGGAGAGAACCATGTGAACTCCATACCATCCTTAACTGTAAATATATAATTCCAGGCATTACTTGCATTTACAGCCACTCCTGTCTCATTTTGAATAGCTGCAAGAAGGGCTGTGTCAGCAGCAAAATTATCAAGCTGTACCTTTGAAGATGAAGAATGATGCGCTGCTATCTTGTCATATGTAGCCTGGGATACTATAAGCCACTCTATATTATGAGTTGCCTCTTCCCCCGACAGAGTTTTTGTTTTTAATGTCGGTCTATAATCTGCTTTATTGTATATATCATTGTTATATGCATAGTATGTCGCAGTATAACCTTTATCTATGTTTGCCTTTGACAGTGAAAGCTTATCCTGAAGAGAGGAACCACCTATCTGCTCTGTCATACCTGTATTAAGTCCTACTGAATAAGGAGCAAGAGTTCTGGTCTCATCACCTACTGTATCAAATCTTATATTGTTCTGATTTGGAACAGTCTTATACAGCCACTCTGTATCCTTACTCAGATATCCCTCATCCTTAGCTGATACATATATATTTTCAGTTTTTCCGGTTTCAGGATTGTAGTATGGATAACCAAACTTTGCTTCATTTCTGAATGCGTCACCTTCCGCCATTACTGTAGTTCTTTGAGATGATTCTATTCCACCTGCATAATAAACTGTAAGATGCTGTCCCTGTTCAAGTGAAAGCCCCTTAATGGTGAATTTGGTTATAGTCTTATTTCCATCCTTCGTTGTTGTAACTGTAACATCAGAATCACTCTTATCATAGAATTTAGGTTCTCCAACCATCTGGTCATCTGAATCATATACCACTACCTTGAACTCTTTATTACCCGGATAGAAGTCTTCGTACAGCACCATCTTGGTATTACTCATAGTATCCTCTAATACTATATTGGATACACCCTGAGCACCGGCCTTCGTTTTAGTTCTTGCAGTAACCATGAATTCTGTATAGCACATATATGGACTGCTTGAATCAGTTACCATCTGATACTTTACAGATTCCTTTTCAGCTATAATATCGCTATTATCGATTTTAAACTTATCAACGCCATCTTCCCATTTAACTTCTACTTCATTTCTTCCTTCAACATCAGACCATGAAGCATCAAGATTAAACTTCGTTGTAACATCATAATAGTATCCTGGATAAGTAACATATATTACATCATCCTTTATAAAATATGTTCCTATAGCTACGCCGGAACCATTGTAAAGAGTAAGTGGTGAGCTGTCACTTCCCTTATCTCCTATACTGATATGTTCCGGAAGCTTATAGCTGTACTTGAGTCCGTTCTCAACCATATCTTCAAAAGTCAGATAGAACTGAAGTTCTACACCAAAATCCTTCTCCGGATCGATGGTTTCAGAACCGTTACCAAGCATAACTTTTCCGTCTACTACTATCTGATGAGCCTCAAGATGACTTGTATAATCAACATAATCACCTGGTGCTGCCGCAAGCAGATTCATTCCTGCTCTGGAAGCGGCAAGTACATATGGACTGAACTCTTTAGCTTCAAATGAAGCTCCGCTATCAGAAACCTCTGCACCCTCTACCAGCTCATTCTTTCCATCATTTGTAACATGGATAAGATCATATCCAGGACTTTTTACTTCATCACTTACTTCAAGAGTTCTATAGTCTTCTATATCAATTTTTACACTTACAGAATCCTCTGGTTCGAATTCATTTCCATCAGAATCTATAAATGTGATATCTACTCCAACTGCATCCTGAGCTATCTCAACTCCGTCAACAGTCTTACCTGCTACTTCATTTGCTATATCTAATGCTTCCGAATCAGAAAGCTTCTTAACTATCATGCTTGTTCCTTCAGGAAGTACATCATTTACATCCTGAACTTCAACCTTTATACCTGCTACTTCTGCAAGGATTTTTCCATCCTTCAGAACTCCATCTGCAGGCTGTGCATCACCCTCTGATGCTATATCTGCATCACCAGCAGATGCCTTATTCTTCTTACTCTTATTCTTTTTATCTTCTTTATCAGAAAATGAATCTTTTCCTATTTTGTCTATATCATCCGCTACTATAGCTAGTGCAAAGTACTTTGCATCAGAATCAAACTCTAAATCATATGCAGATTTTTCCTCATTCTTCTGTATCTGAATATCTTCATCTGACTTTAGATTTGCTTCTTTTTCTACATCAAAATCAAACACAAGTAGCTTATGTGTCTCTGAATCAAGACCGGAAACAAGTCCCTGTCTGCTTATTTCTATTTTCCATTTTAATTTAGTGGAATCAGTAACACTTCCATCTTTGTGAACCACAGATGGTTCAAAAGGGATAATGTCATAGAATCTGGACTCAACATCTTTGCGAAGCTTAGCTTCGAGTCCATTTTTTTCGATATAAGAGGATATAGCTTTCTCTTTGTATTCCTTCTTATAGGAATTCTTATCATCTACATCCTTTTCAGATTTGATTTGAAGCTGATCCCCCTTCTTAAAATCAGAGCCATCAGCATTTTGAACTGTAAAGAGAATATCATCAAAAGAAATACTAAGTTCATTTAAAGTCTCAGTGTCTTTAGATGCTTTTTTCTCCTTCTTTTTATTGTCTGAAGTATCCTTCTTGGATTCTTTCTTAGATTCGTTATCCTTCTTAGAATCCTCGACTTTCACTTCTTCAGAAGTTTGTTCCTCTGTTACAACCTCTGCATCACCACTTGATGCAGCGTCTACCCTTGAAACATACCGAAAATCACCATCATAGCTTCGTATATTCATGCCGACCGAAACCTGCGACAAGCACATCGAAACTGCCATGACAGCTGCGACCTTTTTGAACAGCTTATTCATTTTTCTCTCTCCCCATTACTGTTATAATCTCTCTCTTTTTATAACCTTCGATTTTAAAAAAACAACTAATCGCCGTTAAATCTTAACATTTGACATTTTTCTTGTAAAGCAAGAATCGGCTATAAAGGCTCTAAAAACCTTAATTTTTCACAATTATAACAAAAAATGGGCAGTTTACAGCAAAAATCAGGATAAATCTTGCCACCATATGTCCCATCAGTCGCCTGAATACATGGAAGACCTTCACTTTCCTTAAATTTGTAGTCCATAAAGACAGATCTATACTCCACTTTTGAAAACAATCCCATTCTATGCTCTTCCATAAAAATATCTATTCCGATTTATTTTCTTTCAATTCCTTGTTCATCTTAACAACAGCAATTATAAAATGAACGATTGCAGCAACAAATGATGGTAAACTTACAAAAACCCATATAAGCTGAGCTCCAAATCCACGCAGGATAAAGTTGTGGTCTTTTAAATAACTAATGACTCCAATTATCGCTGTTATTATAGTTATCACAAGACAAACAAAAGAGACAGTAAACCTTGACGTTTTATCCTTTATAACTTCGACAAAATAAGCAATACCCGTTACTAAAAATGGCGTAGTTAACATACTGATAAATAATGCATAAAAAGGTAACACATCATTCAAAATAAGAATAAAGCCCACAACTGATAGTATGAATAGCGGAATTATCAACTTAATAAAAAACATTTTTGTTCTTGATTCATTATCTTTCATAAAATATTGTCCCCCTTATTACTAAATATTCTTACAGTCTTCATAAACATGTTCTGCCTTATCAATTTACCATCTCATGCTAATCTTTTTCACCGGATAATAAACTTCGGTAATATTATCCTTTGCATCAGCGACCTGAGATGGATCTGTTACATAAATCTCGAACAGCGGGCCATTACATTTGTAGCCTTCCTTTTCCGCCCACTCAGTCTGCTTGGCATAGACTGAAGCAAGGTCAGAATAAGGTCCTTTCACAACTGTCTTAAGACAAAGTCCGGGAGTAAAATCTCTTGTGCCGGTGACTACTTCCTTCACAGGAATAGCAAACTCTGTATCAAGACCTGCCGGCGTATATTCTGAACTATGAAACAAAACCATGGGAGCCCCACACATTGTCAGATGTGTTGTGGCAATAGTCTTAAACAGCTTCTCATAACATTTAGCATACTCCAGGGGGAAGTCCTCCTGCTGAACCGATTTTCTTACATACAGAAGACACATCTGTGGAACATCAACCAGATGCACATCTATATCGTCCATGTAGGACATTATGGATTCACCCTGTTCTATCGCATCCATATCCGAATCCAACTGATTTAGAAGCTGACTATAATCATAAAGTTGCTTTTCGATTTCTTGTTTTTTTCTAAGAAATGCAGTATAAAGCTTATCACTCTTTTCAGCATCATCTCTCAGTATATCCTTTATTTCTTCCAGCGAAAATGAATATGACTTCAGCCTACTGATAAAAAGCATCTTCTCCAACTGGTCTATGGAATAATATCGATATCCGTTTTCCGGATTAACTTCACTTGGTTCCAGCAGACCTATCTCTGCATAATATCTGAGTGTCTTTGTAGAAACTTTACATATATTTGAAAACTCTCCGATTGATAACATACCATTTCCTTCCGTTAATACTGATACGTATTTTATGATGTAGGTGTCAAAAGTACCTTTTGACACCATATGACATACGAATTGCTCCGTTTCTAAAGAAACTCTCGCAATTCTTGAAACACTCAGAAACCGCTAGTTTTCTA
>DOVG01000160.1 GCA_003520205.1 Lachnospiraceae bacterium | reverse complement strand
GAGTGAGGTAATCTGGTTGTAGGTTTAGATGGCAGGACACACCGTGTCTAATAATAAAAAAACGGCATTTCTCGCTTTGTGTCGTGGATTTTTTAGAGGGTGGATTCTATTATCGAGATGTAATTCGGATCATCAGATTCGAAAACACTAAAACATTGAAAGGACTTTCAATATGGATCAGAAAAAGACAGGAGCATTTCTCCAGTCCCTGCGTAAAGAAAGAGAACTGACTCAGGAAGAATTAGCTGAGAAGTTTTCTGTAACCAGCAGAACTGTATCGAGATGGGAGACTGGTAAAAATATGCCAGATATTTCTCTTCTTACAGATATTGCTGACTTTTACGAAGTGGATGTCAGAGAAATAATTGATGGTGAGAGGAAAAGCGAGACAATGGATAAAGAATTAAAAGAAGTAGCTGACAAGATGGCAGACTACGCTGATATGGAGAAGAGCAGACTATGTAAGTGGGTACAGATAATTGGATTTATAGGAGTAATATTAGCAACACTTTCTATTATACTTCAGTGCATAAGGTACGAGTCGGAGTCTGGGGAAGGCATAGCTATAGCGGCATCGTTTGTAGCGCTGATTGCAATGGCTATAACAACCCTGTATGTAAATGGGATTCTGTCTAAGCTGACAAAGAAAAAGGCTTTTAACATTTTTATAAAGGTTTCAGTTTTTGCACTTGTCTTAGTCAGTCTGAAGTATATTTTAGGAATACTGTATGTAGTTATATATGTGCTGCATGGTATCTTTGCACCTTTAGGAAATGTTGAAGGTGCAGACAAGTATGATAAAAAATTGATAGTTGATAAATATTCTAGTGATCTGAATTCTAAGTTGTTGCTTTTCCCTGATTCACTGGAAGGTGCAGTAGACGTAGATTATCACCAGGGCTTAAAGGAAGGCTTGTTTGATACGGATGGATATATTTTTCTGGGAGTAAAATACAGTGATGAAGATTACGAGACAGAGAAGCAAAGAATATCTGAAACATCAAATGAAGTATATAATGATTTTAATGATCATAGTAGAGTTACCAAAGAAGTTAAATATGATGATAAAACCTATAACTATCCGGCCTACGTTGCAAATGATGGATATAGTTATGCATATGAGTATGCGCTAATGGATGAAAAGAACGATACCATTATATATGCAGCCCTTAGCCATCCTGAATGCTATCGGATGTCGAAATATGAAGATTATCTGAAAAAAGACAGGTCTGAATATAATATAGAAGATTCAACAGTACAATTTACCATATACTACTAAAAGAATTATTACACTACTGTCTGTACATTCATAAGTATTACGGAGATTAATAATGTTGCTTTTTTACTACTTATTAATAATTAATATTCTGGCCTTTTTCTTATATGCCATAGATAAGAAAAAAGCTATAAAAGACCAGTATCGTATCCCTGAGTCGAGACTGATTCTGGTCGCTGTGCTAGGTGGTGCCGTTGGGGCATTTCTAGGAATGCTTATTTTTCATCATAAGACTAAAAAGAGAAAGTTTCGTATAGTGGTACCGCTCTTTCTCTTTTTATATACGGTGGTGATAATTTTATGCCTGTATGGAAATTATCACATAGTGGCAACTCAATATGAATATGTTAACAATAATGTGCCAGAAGAACTGGATGGCTATAGAATCGTTCAGATATCGGACTTGCATAACCAATTATTTGGAATCAACCAGAAAAGTGTACTAAATAAGATAAAAGAACAGAAGCCGGACATAATAGTTGTAACTGGTGATGCTGTAGACTCTACTCATACTAGTTACAAAATAGCCAGTCTTTTCTTCGAAGGAGCAGTAAAAATAGCTCCTACTTATTATGTTTCGGGAAATCATGAGAAGTGGCTAATAGAAAAAAATGAAAAAAAATATAACAGATTCATAACAGATTTAGAAGATATGGGAGTTATATACCTTGATAACAGCGTAGTTGAAGTGGACGGATTTAGACTTTATGGGATGGCGGACTCTTCGTTTGGATCCGATATCAGTAAAACGCTTTCAAGAGAAGAAACGAGCGATGACTCATTTGAAGTACTGCTTGCACATGAGCCAAAGTATCTGGATGATTATGCTGAAGCGGGAGCTGACCTGGTTTTGACTGGACACAATCACGGAGGACAGATAATAGTTCCAGGAAAAGGAGGTCTTGTATCAGCTGACCTTGAATTATTTCCAGAGTATGATGAAGGTGTATTTACAAAGGATAAAACTACTATGATTATCAGCAGGGGATTAGGTAATAGCATTCTTCCTGTCAGGATAAACAATTATCCGGAAATAGTGACAGTTATTATTACAAAATGATGTGAATGATAAGCTGGTTGCAATAGCCAAATATATAAAAATATAATGATGATATGACACTTATGTCATATCATTCATCATACAGTAATTTTAATATATCTGATAGTTCATTGCAGGTGATTCCACTTATCTTGGCTTTATCTACAGCCTTCTGCAGATATTCCTCTGCTTGTCTTAGACTTTCCTCTTTTAGAAGTTCTGCATTTTGTGCTTTCACAAAACTTCCCTTACCAGTATAGGTCTCTATAAAGCCATCCCGTTCCAGCTCCTCATATGCTCGTTTAGTTGTTATAAGACTTACTCTCATCTGCATTGCCAGATTACGCATTGAAGGGAGAGCATCCCCTGGGGAAAGCTCTCCACTCATTATCATGGTCTTTATCTGCTTGACTATCTGAAGATAGATTGGGTCATTCGAAGAATTCGAAATAATAATATCCATAAATTACTTCCTTGTTTTTGACTTTATTATAATGCTACTAGATTCAGAACGCTTTACTACAGCCATATATATCCAGCATGGAATTCCTATGATAATAGATGATGCCACCATACAAAGCCCCATCTGAAAGTTCTTTCCTTCTACTATCTCTTCTGAAAGAAACATAACTGAAATAGAATTACATATGGTATCTATCACTGCATGTGCGATGAGCGGTGCGATAACCGAATCCGTCATCTTTCGGAGCATCTGCAGCATAGCTCCTCCAAATATACAGAAAACGCACATAAGTAGAATATTTGTAAATGGAAATCCCGGAGCTTCCTTTCCAAAGTTGAGTCCCATTGTGATAAGTGGCGGTATATGCCAAAGCCCCCAGATAACACCTCCGATTATAATGGAACCATGAAGTCCGGTGAGTTTCTCTATCTTATCATAAAGGAATGCTCTCCATCCGAGTTCCTCGCCTATCAGGATAAATGCACTCGTATAAGTCATCATACTGTATAACGAGAAGGACGCTATAGCTTCAAGTACTCCGCCTTCTGATTTTACCGTAAAGCCAGCTCCCAGAACTATGGTTATAAATATACAGTTTAAGACTCCAAAAAGAACCGGAATAAGCACCGACAGGAAATAACCTTTAAAATGCCCTGTAAACTTCGGAAAGAGTATATCATCTCTGAACCCTTCATGAAAGATATATCTTGTTACTATACAACCTATAGCCGGGCTAAAAACAAATATATAATAGAATACCATATCCAGTCCTGTAATAGCAGTTTCTTCATTAAGTTCAGGAAATGCCTTCCAGCCAAATATTAGCATCAGTCCAAAGGTGATAAGTATAAATATACCTATTTCTGCTATAAGTTCTTTCTTAGTGAAGCTTTCAGCCGTTCTATATATATTCCTTTGGCGCTTTTCTCTATATGACGAAATATCCTTACTAATTTGGGATGCCATACCAGTCGTTTCTAAATGATCAGTTGTCATCTCTCAGCACCCCCTTCCTGAAAACTCTGCAGGATATACGATAAGATATATAATATGCAAGGACCATAAGATGTGTAAATACAGCCATTTCAATATAGTTTATATAGGTAAGTCTTTTGATAAATCGCTGTAACTCACTGGACATAGCTCTGGAATCTGTATTATTGGCGAATAATCTTATAATAGTTTTAATCAGACCATCTTCTGCCATAAGCCAATCTATATTTCCGAAGAGCAGATAAATAGTAATAATCAAAACCAGCACAATTGTAATGAGTATTCTGATTCCCGCAGCCTTATCTACACCAAACCTAAATGCAAGTGGCATCTCTACTCCATTTATAAACATCTGGAATAACATAAACACCAAAACCAGAAGAGACATATCAACCACTTTTCCAAAGAATAACCCAATTATCAGATCATTCAGCACGCATATAGTGTAGGCTATAAGGTACATTATGAACACAGTCATATACTTCGCTCCGACAATCAGCTTTGAACTCCCGGGAATAGATATCCCGTAATATCCCCACGCTCTTTTAGTATCGCTCTTTATTATATAACCATAGCTTAATGCTCCAACATACATAACAATCACGAGGTCAGTTATTATCGCAGCCATTTCTGTCGGAAAAATAACATTTCTGCCAACGATTGAATATATTACATACATAAGAACTATACAAAACAGAACTGACAAGGAGTCTGCAAAAACTTTACCTTTTACCAGATATAAATCTTTATATATTAGTCCTCTCATAACCGCTTCCCCTCTTTCCTAACTATTCTTACTGAAATCAGGTAGCAGATTACAGTAACAACTAATGATGTTACAATCGGTACTATATATAACACCGTCACATTCTGCATTTTATCAAACAGTTCCATAAGCATTCTCTTACTTGCTTCTTCATCCCGTTCCAGAATTATAAAAATAATCATGCCGATTACGATAGCGGCTATAATCGGAAGAATCTTCACAAAATCCGTCTTCTGGTTATTCTTTCCCTTATAAGCATATTCCAGTGTAGAAAAGTAACTCCCGATGATAAGAAGAATCGATGTAAACCAGGCAAGTATGAGTCCACCTTCATGCGAGGCTAATGCACCTTTAAAGATTAATCCCTCGCCTGCCCCGGATATAGTTTTCAGAAACTGACATCCACCTATACCTGTAAGTAAACATATGATATCGATAATGACTACCATTAGATATTTCTCACCAACCAAAACTTCCGGCTTTATTCCAGAAGACAGAAGATAGTGATGCCACCCACAATTATAATCCTTATTTATCAGATTATATATATGCTCCACGGCAGTACCAATTATTACCCCTGCAACTATCCCGAACGCAGTTGAAACCTGCAAAACATCATTAATCAACCCACTATCAAATGAGTATTTTGCAATATTTCCATACTTAGCCGATAAAACTGCCATAAGTCCCAGCAATAATATAACCAGGAATAGTCCAAAGGTTATCAGGAGATTTTTTCGTATTAAATATGTATCTCTAATAATCAATTCCTTCATAAATTGACTCCTTAACCAGTTTTCCTTTTTTACTTAATCCATACATAATGCCTCTTATTTAGGTATATGCCTAACTCCACTGATTTCTATCCCTGTTAACATAGAAGAGCATTATCTCTTCAAGGGTAGTCTTATCTATTACCGCACCCGAGTATTTATTCTTCGCCTTAGCGCGGTCGCTTACCATCACTTCAGCTCCAAAGTCAGTAACTCTGGCACTAATATAGTCTTCTCTATCAAAGTCCTTAAAATCCTTCTTGGAACACTTTACAACTCCATGATTATCCAGGATTTCGTCCTTAATTCCTGTGAGAAGTATCTTTCCTTTATCGATAAATGTAACCATATCTGCTATCTTCTCCAAGTCCGATGTGATATGTGAAGACATGAGAATTGAGTTATTTTCATCCTGCAAATACTCAAGGAAAATATCTAAGATTTCATTTCTTACTACCGGATCAAGCCCAGTTGTTGCCTCATCCATTATCAGAAGCTTCGCATTATGTGAAAGTCCGGCTGCTATCTGAAGCTTCATCTTCATACCTTTTGAAAACTGTCCGAACTTCTTCTTAAATGGAAGCTGGAATCTTTCCAGGAAATTCAAGAAACACTCCTCATTCCACTCCTTCCAGATTCCACGCATGATTCGGTTTAGATGTTTAGCAGAAAGGTCATCATTAAAAGGGAGCACATCGAATATCGCAGCTATCTGCTCTTTAACTTCGAATTCATGTTCAGGCATATCTTGCCCCAGAAGACGAATCTCACCGCTATCCCAATTAATAATATTAAGCAGGGAATTTATGGTTGTTGTTTTACCTGCCCCATTCTGTCCGATGAAGCCCATAATGCTACCCTTAGGTACATCGAAACTTACATTATCCAGTGTAAAGCCATCGTATCTTTTAGTAAGATTCTTTATTTCTATTGCATTTTCATATTCATTTACATTACTCATATTATATACCTCAGTTTACATATTGTATATATCAGATATGTACAATATGTAATATTTACATATACATGTCAACATGAAATAATTTCAACATAAATGATTCATCGACATTATTAGATAGCAACATTGTAACCACGTAAATCTATGTTATAATGAATTTGATATCTGAAACCAAGGTGTTTTGTTTTTGGAGAATAGCTTGTAAAAATTTTTTCAGGATAATTGAGGATTGAATATGAGAGAAATAATTTTAGGAAAAACAGAAATAAAAGTACCGCAGAATGCTTTCGGTGCATTGCCCATTCAGAGAGTTGACATGGACACAGCAGTTAAACTGCTTAGGCGAGCTTATGAAGGTGGAATGAGGTTTTTTGACACGGCACGTGCTTATTCTGATAGTGAAGAGAAAATGGGAGAGGCATTTGGAACCATCGAGGGCATGCGTGAGAAGATATACATCTCGTCAAAAACTATGGCAAAGACTCCAGATAAGTTTTCACAAAACTTTCTATCTGAAGAATGGCAGGGGCTTATGATGAAAATAGAGGAGTGCGTAGACTGTGGTCTATGTAAGAGTAAATGCCCTTACGAACTGGATACACCGAATCTGCTTCGGAAGAATCTTGCCGATTATAAGAATATTCTTGAAGGAAAAGTTGATATATAGAACAGGGATTGAAAACTAAAATACTGAGTATAAAACAGGAGGTGTAAGATGAGTTTTAAAAAATCAAAGATAAGGAATACTGCGGTTATATTATCTATGTTAATGATGCTTACATCATGTGGGACCGGGAATGTTGAAAATCCTGAAAATGATGAAGAAGGTACTGTAGATACAGAGACAGTGGAAAGTAGTGAGTATGACAGAGAAACTGTTTATCAGGTATCACTTCTTCAAGGACTTACTTTGGGAGACTACAAAGGAAGTCTTACAGTGGGTGAACTAAAAAAACGTGGAGACATTGGAATCGGTACATTTGATAAATTAAATGGCGAACTTATTATGGTAGATGGAGATGTTTACCGGGCTGCTGCAGATGGTAGTGTTGAAAAGGTTCCGGATGATGAAACTATTCCTTTCTCTAATGTGACCTTTTTCGATAAGGATGATGAAGTTAAGGTCGAAGGAATAGGCGATGTTACCGGGCTTCAGGAAAAACTAAATGCCAAAGTGGAAGAACTGGGTGAGAATAGATTCTATTTTATTAGAATAGATGGAACATTCAAAGAAATGAATGTCAGAAGTGAATACTCACAGACTGAACCATACAAGCCACTGGCAGAGGTTTTAGAAACAGATCAAACTTTTTATGATTATGAAAATATAAAGGGAACAGTTGTTGGTCTTTATTGTCCGCCATATATGGATAAAATGAATGCTACCGGATGGCATCTTCATTTTGTATCTGAAGATAAGACCAAGGGCGGGCATGTTCTGGGAATGAGTGTTGACTCTGCTGATGTAGCCTGGGACTACACAGATGGTTTTGATATGATACTTCCGGATAATGAGAATTTTGAAGGCTTTGATTTGGCGGTTGATCAATCAGAAGATATCAAGAAAGTTGAGAAGAATGAAGATACTGAGGTTGAAGAAAAAGCTGCATCGAACACAGATGCTGATAAGGTTGAAATAACCTATGCAGAGGATGGAACTAAACTGTCAAATGATGCTTCTGATTTTGTGCTTCTGAGTGAAGCAGTTCCTGATGCTATTCTGGAAATTCGTTACTATTCAACCTATAACTTTGTCGGTGATAGGATAGATGGATATGAAGAGCCGGTTGCGCTTCTTACTTCTGAAGCGGCAGAGAAGCTTGAGGAAGTCAGTAAGGAGCTTAAGGAAAAGGGTTACAGGCTCAAGATTTATGATGCATATCGTCCTCAGATGGCAGTTACAAATTTCGTAAAGTGGGCTGAAGATGTTGATGATACAAGGATGAAGGACTACTTCTATCCTGAACTTGACAAGTCGGTTTTATTCGATCAGGGATATATAGCTGAACATTCGGGACATAGCAGAGGAAGTACCCTTGATCTTACTTTGTTCGATATGAGAACAGAGAAAGAAGTGGATATGGGTGGTACATTTGATTACTTCGGAGAGCTATCTCATCCTGATTATAAAGACATAACAGAGGAACAGTATAACAATAGAATGATACTGAGAGAAGCTATGATGAATCATGGATTTAAACCACTTGATGAAGAGTGGTGGCATTTCACTCTTGAGGATGAGCCATATCCTGATACATATTATACGTTCCCTGTCAGTGAAGATAGTGTAGATTAAAGGTTAAAATGGGGAAATAATGACTTTAATGTTTAGTGATAGGGGGTACGGTATGACAATCGAAATGTTAGCTGAATTGGGAGCAAATGTAGAAGAAGGTGTAAAAAGATGTGCCGGCAATGAAGCATTTTATCTAAAAATGATATCAAAGGCTTTGGAAGCTGAAAGATATAATAGCCTCTCGGAAAAAATCAGGGAAAAGGATATGGATAAAGCCTTTGAAGAAGCACATGCCCTAAAGGGGATTTTGGCGAATTTATCTCTTGAGCCTATATTAAAACCAGTTAATGAAATGACGGAGTTTCTTAGAAGCAGGACAGATATGGATTATACTGATCTGATAAATGAAATGAGGGAAAACAGAGACGTATTTGTTAGAGCAATGGGAAGGGAAGAAAGATAAATGATTAGTCATTCCAGTAAAATGAATATACGTGTTGGAATAATTGGAGGCATTCTCGTTGCGCTCATTATGATAGTGGGTACTCTGTGGATGGGACATAGCGCATCAGATGGAACCAAAAAGGCTGTTCAATCAGTAAGCCTCTTTTATTTAGATGAGCTGGCAGGCAGACGCGAAGAAATTGTAGAGAAGAATCTGAATGATAATATAGAGGTTATCAACACGGCAATCGATTCCCTTTCTGAAGAGGATCTTAGTGATGATGAGCATCTGCAGGCATTTCAGCGCAGAATGAAGAACCTCTTTCAGTTAGATAAGTTTGCTTTTGTTGACGAGAGTGGACTGATATATACTTCTACCGGAAATAAAACTGATATCGACAAGTATCCTTTTAATTATGAAACGCTTTCAGAAGCGGAGATATATGTTAAGGATATAAATGAAGAAAATAAGACGGTAATTATTGCGGTACCTGTTAACTCTGTTTCTTTTAAAAATCACGAGCTTAAGGTCTGTTTTATGGAGATAGAGATGGATGAAATGCTGCAGGGTGTTTCTGTAGCATCTGACGAGTCAAATACCACATATTGTAATCTGTATTCTTCTGAAGGAATAGCGCTGAGTAACAAAGTCCTCAGTGGACAGGCAAATGTTAATAATCTTTTTAAAGCACTGGAGATAGCAAAGTTTGATAAGAATTATTCTCTGAAACAGGTAAAAGAAGATTTTGCAGATCATAAGAGAGGTGTAATCACATTTAATTATAACGGCATACAGGAAACCCTTACATATGTCCCGATTGAAGGGACAGACTGGATGTTGACATATCTTATAAGGGAAAATGTAATCAGTGAACGTATAAAGTCCATATCGGATGCTACGATACTTAGAAGTATTATTCAGTCATGCCTGGCTACGGCGATTTTGCTTATTATGTTTCATATAATAGTAAGGCAGATGCGCAGTAATGCAAATCTTGTTCTTGAAAAGGAAACTGCTGAGACAGAGAACCGTATTAAGCAGGCAGAACTGGAAAACAGACTTTCTCTCCAGGAAGAATTGCTGAATCAGAAAAAGCTGGGAGAAGAGCAGGATAGACTTATTACTGCACTGGCATCGGACTATTGGAGTGTCTATTATCTGGACCTTGAAACAGGCGAAGGGGTTTGCTACCAGCAGCATTCGGCTATAAAGAATGGCCTAAAGGCTGGTGACAGGTTTGATTATCTGTATGAATTGGAGAAGTATGCAAGTAGCACTATAAAGGATGAATATAAGCAGGAATTTATAGATTTTGTTCAGCCGGATAGCATACGTGAAAGACTTGAAACTCAGAGAGTAATAGCTTATCGTTATATGGTTCATCGCCATGGAGTGGATTCATATGAGGAAATACGTTTTGCAGGAGTCAGACATCCGGAGGACAGAGAGGATCATATAGTTCATGCTGTAGGTGCATGCTTTGTAAATGTAGACAGTGAAACAAGAAAAACCATGGAACAGAGCAGGGCTTTACAAGAAGCACTTTCCGCAGCCGAACAGGCCAATAAGGCAAAAACAACATTCCTTTCAAATATGAGTCATGAGATACGTACACCGATGAATGCTATCATTGGTTTGAACAGTATAATACTCAATGATTCTGAAATAAGTGATAAGGTACGTGAGCATTCTGAGAAAATTGGTACCAGTGCAAATCATCTTCTTGGAATTATTAATGACATACTTGATATGTCTCGTATAGAATCAGGCAGAATGGTGATAAAAAAAGAAGAGTTTTCGTTTTCTAAAATGCTGGAACAGGTTAATACCATAATCGGAGGACAGTGTAAGGATAAAGGACTTGAGTATGAGTGCCATATGAAAGGTGATGTAGATGACTACTACGTTGGAGACGATGTAAAGCTTCGACAGGTACTCTTAAATATTCTTGGAAATTCAGTAAAGTTTACACCGGAAGGAGGAAGGATTTCTCTTCTGGTTGAGAATATAAATCACTATGATAAAAATGTCACTCTTCGATTTACCATGACAGATAATGGTTGTGGTATGAGTGAGGAATATCTGCCACATTTGTTTGAACCATTTACTCAGGAAGATGCTCTGGTGGCGAACAAGTATGGAAGTACGGGGCTTGGCATGCCTATAACCAAGAGTGTAGTGGAACTGATGAATGGTCATATTGATGTTGAAAGCAGGAAGAATGTTGGGACGACATTCATAGTTACAGTAACTCTTCACGAGTCAGAGAAAGAAAGGGATGAACTGACTAAAGGAGAGATAGACGCACATGATATAAGTGTTCTTGTTATCGATGATGATGCAATTGCCTGTGAGCATGCAAATGTAGTCATGGGTCAGGTCGGAATAAAGTGTGAAACAGTTACATCCGGTCAGGAAGCCATAGAAATGGTCAGAGTTAAGCATGGAAGAAGAGAAGACTATGACCTGATACTGGTGGATTGGAAGATGCCTGAGATGGATGGAATAGAAACTACGAAAAGGATACGTGAAATAGTCGGTTATCATACACCAATTATTATTCTAACCTCTTATAATTGGGATGAAATAGCTGAAGTGGCAAGAAAGGCAGGAGTAGATACATTTGTTTCTAAACCACTCTTTGCCGGAAATGTGATGGATGAATTCAAAGAGGCATTTAGAAAAAAGAATGAATCTGAAATCGAACAGAAAAAAGAACTTGCAGGAAGAAGAGTTTTACTTGCTGAGGATGTGGATGTAAATGCAGAAATAATGTCGATGGTTCTTGAGATGAAGGATATATCAGTTGATATAGCTGAAAATGGAAGGGTTGCTGTAGATAAGTTTATATCAAAACCGGCAGGTTATTACGACGCAATACTCATGGATATGAGAATGCCGGAAATGGATGGTCTGGAAGCTACTAAAGCTATACGTGCACTGGAGAGAGACGATGCAAAAACAATTCCTATCATAGCGCTAACAGCTAACGCATTTGATGAAGATGTTCAAAGGAGTCTCCAGGCTGGGATGAATGCACATCTAAGTAAACCGGTAGAACCGGATGTATTATTCAAAACAC
Source organism: Lachnospiraceae bacterium (assembly GCA_003520205.1). Lineage (GTDB taxonomy): Bacteria > Bacillota > Clostridia > Lachnospirales > Lachnospiraceae > Eubacterium_Q. The sequence continues at coordinate 28 of DOVG01000160.1, read as the reverse complement.
TGGAGGATTTAATATAGGAATACTCTAA
>DOVG01000005.1 GCA_003520205.1 Lachnospiraceae bacterium | reverse complement strand
CCAGGTCCACTTTTTTTGCATAATCCCAGGTGTGCTGCAAGGAATGCTGCGCGACTATTAGAGAAGTTTAGATCAGAGGGTAAAACAGTGATTCATGTCCAGCATAACTTCAAGATATTATCAGGCATTCATAGTTTGGTAAAACCGATAGGTGGAGAGAAGATAATTCATAAGGAATATCCGAGCTCATTTCTAGAAACTGAACTGCAGGAGTATTTGCAGGAACAAGGAATAACAGATATAGTAGTTACTGGAATGATGTCTCATATGTGTGTAGATACCACGGTAAGAGCTTGCCAGGACTATGGATATAATGTTACATTAATAGATGATGCTTGTACCACTATGTCACTTAAACATGATGGAAAGAAGATAGATGCAGAGACGGTGCATGCTGTATATATGGCATCACTTTCTGATGGCTTCGCAAATGTAATAAAAACGGAGAAATATCTATGAAGATAAGAGATGACTATACCTGTCCTCTTGAGATAGTTCATGACATTATAAAAGGGAAATGGAAAACAATAATCTTATATCAGATGAAGGATGGTCCAAAGGGGCTTGCTGAACTGGAGCGTGAGATTGAAGGTATCACACAGAAGATGCTTTTAGAACAGCTGAGAGAACTTATAGAATTTGGACTCGTGGAAAAGAAATCCTTCGAGGGATATCCTCTTCGCGTCGAATATTCGATTACCAAAAGACGCGGACGAAAAATGATCGAAGCAATAACCATCATGCAGATGGTAGGTATAGATTATATGCTGGAAAATGGAATGACAGACGCACTTATATCAAAAGGGATTCTGTCAGAAGATAAATTGTGTAAATTGGTGAAAGATGCGGACGCTGGAGTGGATCCATTTATATCAAACACATCCATTTAGTGCAGTCCCATACTTCAGTAGCGATACTCTCGTAGAATTCCGGTTCGTGACACACCATAAGAATGCTTCCTTTGTATTCATTCAAGGCTCTGGACAGCTCATCCTTGGCATCTACATCAAGGTGATTGGTTGGCTCATCAAGTACAAGTAAGTTGGACTCCCTGTTAATTAACTTACAGAGTCTGACCTTTGCCTGCTCACCTCCGGATAGAACCTTACATTTACTTTCAATATGTTTAGTAGTGAGACCGCATTTTGCTAGAGCGGATCTTACTTCGTATTGGGAGAATCCGGGAAATTCATTCCATATTTCCTGAAGACATGTAGTTTCTATATCTGCAGGCATTTCCTGTTGAAAGTATCCGATTTCTAGATTTTCTCCTAATTCTACAGAGCCACTGATAGCAGGAATTAGTCCCAGAATACTCTTGAGAAGGGTTGTTTTTCCTATACCATTAGCTCCCGTAAGTACTACTTTAGAACCTCGTTCCATGGATATAGAAAGAGGCGAGGAAAGAGGTTCATCATACCCTATGATAAGTTCTTTAGTTTCAAAAAGAATCTTTCCAGGTGTTTGAGCAACCTTGAAATGAAATTCCGGCTTTGGTTTATCATATACTTTTTCAATGATTTCCATATTGTCCAGCTTCTTTTGGCGTGACATAGCCATATTTCTTGTAGCAACTCTAGCTTTATTTCTTGCTACAAAATCTTTAAGCTCAGCGATTTCCTGCTGCTGTCGATTATAGGCTGCTTCACGCTGTGCTTTCTTCATTTCGTATACTTCGGTAAACTTATCATAGTCGCCTACATATCTGTCAAGACTGTGATATTGTCCATCCATGTGATAAATGATATTTATAACGCTGTTAAGAAATGGTATATCGTGTGATATAAGAATAAATGCATTTTCATAATCCTGAAGATATCTTTTTAACCATTCAATATGTTCAGTGTCCAGATAATTTGTCGGTTCATCAAGGAGTAGAATATCAGGCTTCTCGAGAAGGAGCTTTCCGAGAAGTATCTTTGTTCTTTGTCCTCCTGATAATTCTGTTACATCTCTGTCCAGACCTAACTCTAATAGTCCGAGTGCTCTGGCTACTTCCTCGACTTTGGCATCAATCATATAGAAATCATGGTTAGAGAGAAGATCCTGGATGGTGCCTGCTTCTTCCATGTATGCTGACATTTCTTCCTCTGTAGAATTACCCATTTTATCATAGAGTTCATTCATTCGTGCTTCCATTTCATATAATGAATCAAAAGCGCTGGCAAGAATATCACGAATAGTCATGCCTTCCTTAAGTACGGCATGCTGATCCAGATATCCAACCTTTTTATTCTTAGCCCATTCTATTTTGCCTTCATCCGGCTGCAACTGTCCTGTTATTATATTCATAAAGGTTGACTTACCTTCACCATTTGCACCTATAAGACCGATATGTTCGCCGGCTAAAAGTCTGAAAGATACATCTTCAAATATAGCTCTGTCTCCGAAACCGTGAGTCAGATGCTCGACATTTAATATACTCATTTTCTATTATCCTTTCATGGTCTGCTGAACATTATATATTTTTTTACGAAACAATGCAAAGAGTTTGGGAGGAAGAGAGGTTTTAACAAAAATCAGTCAATTTACAATAATTATATACTTTCTTTTTTGAAATCAATCCCTTATCATATATATGACATAAGTGTCAAAAGTCAAACTGCGTTCCTGCTTGCAGGAAAAGCAGCTTGACCTTATGACACGCTGAAACACGAGGAAATAGCAGTTTACGATGGCAACGAGGAAAACTATATCAATATGCTTGCATAATTGATATAGTTTGACGACTGCCCGATACAGAGTACAAAGTACTCTGTTCGTAGAAAACTAGCGGTTTCTGAGTGTTTCTAGGATTGCGAGAATTTCGTAAGAAATGGAGCAATCCGTATGTCATATGGTGTTAAAAGGTACTTTTGACACCTACGTCACATGATAATTTGACAAAAAGTTGATTTCATTGTATAACAATTAAGTACGTTTTCGGGATGTGGCTCAGTTTGGTAGAGCGCCACATTAGGGATGTGGAGGCCGCAGGTTCAAGTCCTGTCATTCCGAAAAAAATAGTGACACTCAACTAATGAATGTCACTATTT
>DOVG01000048.1 GCA_003520205.1 Lachnospiraceae bacterium | reverse complement strand
AAATGTAATGAAGAAGACATATAAGGTTGATGTAGATTGCGCAGCATGTGCAGAGAAGATGCAGGAGGCTATCAAGAATACTGAAGGAGTTAAGGATGCTGTTCTTAGTTTTATGACTCTTAAATGCAAGGTTGAGTTTGAAGATGGAGTAGATCCTGATGAGGTAATAAAGGTAGCCAGGGATAATTGTAAGAAGATAGAGGATGAATTTGAAATATTTTTCTAGGTTAGGATAATGAGTAAGAAGCAGAAGAATAACTTAATAAGATGTATAGTAGCTCTAGCTCTGGTTATTATTCTTTCGGTTGTATTTCATTTCATAGAAATACCCTGGTGGATAGAGCTGCCGCTATTTCTTATTCCTTACTTTGTAGTAGGATATGATGTTTTACTTAGAGCATTTAAGAATATCAGAAATGGTCAGGTTTTTGACGAGTGCTTTCTCATGACTATAGCAACGGTTGGTGCGATTGCTACAGGTGAGTATCGTGAGGGAGTGGCAGTTATGCTGTTCTACCAGATAGGAGAATTATTCCAAAGCATAGCTGTTGGCAAGAGTCGTAAGAATATAGCTGATCTTATGGATATATGTCCGGAGGTTGCAAATGTATACCATGAGGATGGTACTATAACTGAAGAAGATCCTGACGATGTAGAGATAGATTCTGTTATAGTTGTTAATCCTGGTGAAAGAGTTCCGATAGACGGAATAATACTTGAAGGAGACACAAGTCTGGATACAAGTGCACTTACAGGAGAATCTGTTCCAAGAGCAGTTCATCCGGGCGACGAGATATATAGTGGATGTATATCTCTCACTGGTATGATTAAGCTTAGAACAACAAAAGAATTTGAGGATTCTACTGTTTCGAAGATTTTAGAAATGGTTGAAAACTCAAGTATGAGAAAGGCACAGGCAGAAAACTTTATTTCCAAATTCGCCAAGTATTATACTCCTATAGTTTGCTACTCTGCGCTTGCACTTTTTCTGATTCCACCGGTCGTTAGAATGCTTATGGGAATGCCGGCTGAATGGCTGGATTGGCTTATGAGAGCATTGACATTTCTTGTTATATCATGTCCATGTGCAGTAGTCATATCAGTTCCGCTTAGCTTCTTTGGAGGAATTGGATGTGCATCATCAAAAGGTATACTCGTAAAGGGCTCTAATTATCTTGAAACTCTGGCTGATACAGATCTGGTGGTATTTGATAAGACCGGTACGCTTACGAAGGGAGTATTTGAAGTCCAGGATATCTATACAAATGGTGATGTATCAAGAGACTATCTTCTTGAGAGAGCTGCAAATGCAGAAAGTTCATCAAAGCATCCTATTGCTGAGTCGATAATCAGAGCATATAAGTATGAATTTGGAAATGAGATAAACTATAATCTGATTAATGATGCTGAGGAGATAGCAGGACACGGTGTTTGTGTAAGATATAAGGGATCTAAAATATATGCCGGCAATCTAAAACTAATGAAGATGGTTGGAGTAAATGTGCCTCAGGAACATAATGAAGGTACAGTGGTATATGTGGCAGAAGAACTTACCGGGGACACGGATGATAAATCTGTAAACCAGGGAAGAACAAATGAAGCGAAGTATCTTGGATGTATAGTAATTGCTGATGAGTTAAAAGCTACAAGTGCTGAGGCAATGAAGGAGCTTAAGTCTCAGGGAATAAAGACAGTAATGCTTACAGGTGATTCAGAGAAAGCTGCAAAGCTGGTGGCAGAAAAGGTCGGAGTATCTTCTTATGCTTCAGAACTGCTTCCTCAGAATAAGGTTGAGAAAGTCGAGAGTCTTCTTTCAGATCTGGGAGCTCCAGATGATTCGAAGAGAGGAAGACTGGCCTTTGTTGGTGATGGAATTAATGATGCACCGGTTCTTGCAAGAGCTGATATAGGAATCGCAATGGGAGCAATGGGATCTGATGCTGCTATAGAAGCTGCTGACATAGTTCTTATGGATGATGATCCGGCAAAGATATCCCTCGCAATGAGAATATCAAGAAAGACTCTTAAGATAGTAAAGCAGAATATCACATTTGCTATAACAGTGAAGATTTTATGCTTAATACTTGGAGCATTAGGATTTGCAAATATGTGGATTGCTATATTTGCAGATGTTGGAGTAATGATAATAGCTGTACTAAATGCAACACGCACCCTGAATATCAGGGTGCGTTAATTTATATCCATATTTGTAGTCTACGCAGATGATAGGATTTAATGAGATTCCCTTTGGTGGAGTAGCAGAATCGGTAGTACCGTCTGTGATGAGAACACAAGGCTTATTTTTAACAAGTGCTACAGCCCAACCTGCCGGAGTAAATTTGTTCCATGAGGTAATATAGTTAACTATAGTTGAGCCGGAAGTTGCAGGGTTGATTTCTTTTTTATATCTGACTTCAGGTGGCGGACAACTCTTATCCATTACTGCTTTTATATCAGAGTTATAACCATCGTGAATGGTCCATACATCTTTCACATCTGCTTCACAAATGCAAAAAAAATAATTCACATTTTCCTATCATATATCGATGTGTGGTGTTATAATCAATGTGACGCCTATAAAATTAATATATTGGACGTTATCATAGATCTTTTGAAGGGAGTATGAGATGAAAGCAGCAATAATAATGGGCTCTACCAGTGATCTTGTTAAGGTAGAACCGGGTATCGAGATATTAAAGAGTAAGGGAGTAGAGCTTAAGGTGAGATGCCTTTCAGCACATAGGGCATCAAAACAACTTAGCGAATTTATAGATGAGATAAATAATGACGGCACTGAAGTTATTATCACTGCAGCCGGTATGGCAGCTGCGCTTCCTGGAGTTGTAGCAGCTCAGACTGTAATTCCGGTAATAGGTGTTCCTCTTTCTGGTTCAGTTCTTGATGGACAGGATGCGCTTTATTCAATAGTTCAGATGCCACCGGGAATCCCTGTTGCAACAGTAGCTATTAATGGCAGTAAGAATGCAGCATGGCTTGCACTGGAGATAATGGCTGTAAAGCATCCTGAAGTAAGAGAAATGCTTCAGGAAGAAAGACAGAAGATGCAGGAATCAGCTATAAAGGCTAATCAGGAGGTTAGCAGCAAATACGAATAATTCATACGAAAAGGGCTTCCCGAAGGAAGCCCTTAATCATTGGAATAAGTAATCTTTACAGATCCTTTCCGGTAAGCATTTTAAATGCTGATAAATATTTATCAATTGTCTTATCAACTATTTCTTTAGGAAGTTCCCAGTTCTCTGGTTCATTCTTATTTTCATCTGATTTAAGCCAGTCTCTTGCAAACTGCTTATCAAATGATGGCTGACCGTGACCTGGTTCATAGCCGTCTGCAGGCCAGAATCTTGATGAATCAGGTGTGAGCATTTCATCACCAAGAACGATATTTCCATTTTCATCAAGTCCAAATTCAAACTTAGTATCAGCTATAATGATTCCTTTAGTAAGTGCATAATCAGCACATTTATTATAAAGTGCGAGAGTATAGTCACGAAGTTTTTCTGCATATTCTTTTCCCTTACCCGGGAACTGTTTCTCAAGAACCTCAACTGATGTCTCGAATGAGATATTCTCATCATGATCACCTATTTCAGCCTTGGTAGAAGGAGTATATATTGCTTCAGGAAGCTTGTCACTTTCCTTAAGACCTTCAGGAAGAGTTATACCACATACTGTACCATTCTCTTTGTAGCTTGCCCAGCCGCTTCCGGTGATATAACCACGAACGATACATTCGATAGGGAGCATGGTGAGCTTTTTGCACATTATACTTTTTCCTTCAAATTCTGAATTCTGGAAGTATTCAGGCATATCTTTTACATCAACTGATAACATATGATTTGGAAGTATGTCCTGTGTATAATCAAACCAGAACTTTGACATCTGTGTAAGAACAGTTCCTTTTTTCTCGATTTTGTTTTTGAGGATAACATCGTAGCAGCTTATTCTGTCGGTTGCAACCATGATAAGACTGTCGCCATTATCATAAATCTCGCGTACTTTTCCTTCTTTAACAGGTTTCATAATTCGCACCTCTGTCTTTCATTTTTATTAATAGATTATTAGCATAGTCCTTTTGATTATAAAAATCAAGAAAAAGACCAAAAAAATACGTATTTTTTGCAAGCTAGTCTTGATAAATATATAGAAAATGTGATACTATAGAAGAGGTGTTTTGTGACTAGTTTTTGAAATCAAATTTACTGGATAACTTACTTGGAGGTTGGGGATATGAGAAAGCCATTTGCAACAGCATATGATGCTATAAAAAAGCTTTTAAAGAGTATATTTGGAAAGAAGGAAGCAGAGTCAGGAGAGCTTGCTGAAGGCGCTGAAAGTGCAGAAGCTGCAGAGGAAACATCAGAAGATACTTCATCTACAGAAGAAGCAAAACAGGAACCTGCAGCTGAGAGTCCGACTGAGGAAGCTCCTCCTAAGGAAGAGTCGAATAAAATTGAACAGGTTCTGGCTAATATTGCTGAAGAAGAAGGAATTCAGGAAGAGAAGGTAAGCCAGGGAGAAAGAGACGAACAGAAGAAGTACGATGCTGAAGTAAAGAAGAGAGCAGAACGTGCTGCTAAGAGAGAGGCTGAAGATAAGAAGAAGGAAGCAGCTGAAGCCGCTGCAGAGAAGTCAGGAAATGTGAAGATGGTAGTCGATCCTGTAACAGGAGAGGAGATACCTCTTGGTGCACTTCCTAAAGAAGCCAGCTACTTAAAGAAATATATGAGAATTCCGACTACTTCGGATGATATAACAGTTGCTATTAATTCTATAATCAAGCATAGTGATATGCCTAAGAATATAGTAATCCTTGGTAGAAATGGATTTGGTACTGTTAAGGTTGGAGAGGATTTCGCAAGAAGCTTCTATGATCTGGGACTTGTTAAGTCAGATAAGATAGCAAAAACAAAAGCTAAACAGCTTAACAAGATGAGTCTTGATTCACTCACTAAGCTTAAGGGTGGATGCCTTATCATTGAGAATGCTGGTCTGGTATCATTTAATAAGCTTGTAGAGGTTATAAAGGATTCCGCTCCAGAGAATAATGATTATGTTGTTATTCTTACAGGTGAGATTGATTCATTAGCTAATTTCTTTGAAGAAAACTCAGACATAGTTGATTCATTCATCTATCTTATCGATATTCATAAGATTAAAGAAAGAGGAATGATGCATCTTGCAAGAGGCTATGTAAAAGAGAAAGGCTATAAGGCTGATAAGTCAGTATATGATAAGATGAAGAATTCTCTTAAGAGTATGGAAGAAGGTAACATTGATAGATTTATTAAGTTTATCGATGATGCCATTGAGAAATGCGATAAGAGAGAAGCAGCGTCAGGCAAAGAAGAGAAGGAACTTAAGCCTTCAGATGTATAAATAAATCTTTCATAAGTGTTGTTTATATAGTATAATTAAGGGTAAGTGAAGTTTTTTGTTCATTTACCCTTTTATAATGTTTATTTTTTATGAAAAATCTTTAACTACGAGGTTTTCCATATGAGTCATAACATGGTTTTTTATGATAACTATACTCCGGTTGGAGATTTGATAGTAATAGCGATAGTACTGGTAATCCTGGTTCTTATCTTTACGTCGTATGTAAAAAAGACCAGAAACTTCAAGATTTTTGTAGTTATGCTCTTCTTTATTTTTGTGGCATCTTATAGTAATATTTTTTATCATGTAAAATTCCTGTCTTTTGTAAATATAAATGTCCATATCATATATATTCTCAGATTTATATATCATTTTTCTTTGTACGCTGATTTGCTTCTGTATGTAGTTTATGTAACAGAAATGATGCAGCTTGAAAAAAATAAGAAAAAGTACTTTGTTGGTTTAGCTTCTGTTGGATTTGTGATTTTAGTCATTGTGGAATATCTGGGAACCAGATTTGGTTATGGATTTAGAATAGGTGAATATGGCGCTACCAGAGGAGCAGTCATTGAGGGCTTCAATATATTCATACTGGGTTATATATACTTTTGTAGTATCGTTTTATTTATTTTGATTAGATATAGGGATAGATTATATGGTTTGGTTGTAACAGGTTTTTACGGAACTATGGCTATATCATTTTCGATTATAGCTCTTCAGGGCATTAATGGGCAGTCCTCATTTACTACAGCAACATTTATGTTTCCGGCTATCGCTATGATGTATCTTCTGCATTCTAATCCATATGATATTAAGATAGGTGCAGTTAATGCAAGTGCTATGGAAGATCACATCAAGGATAATTATAGCCATGGTCGAGAGTTTGTAATAATGAGTCTATATATGAGACAGTTTGATGATGAAGGAAAGAAATTTCCTGAAGTAATTAATAAGACTATAAGAAAATTTGCAGGAAACTATTTTAGAGCTGGTATTCTTTTTCAGATATCAAATGGGCATGTAATTCTTATAGCTGATAAGAAAAAGAATCCGGATTTTGAGAATAAAACAAATATCATACTAAATGATTTCTTTAATGAATATGCAAAGTATAGATATGATTTCAAGATAGTTATGGGTGACTCTCTTGAGGAGATAAGCAGAAGAAATGAATATGTCAGTTTCATAAAGCATATTCACAGCACCATGAATGAAAATGAAGTTCACTTTATTACCTATGATGATGTAAGTACATTTAATAGGGAAAAATATATACTTGATGAACTTGGAGATATATATAGAAGAAGGGATATGAATGATCCAAGGGTTGCAGTATATTGTCAGCCGGTTTATAACATTGAGAAGCATAAATATGATACAGCAGAAGCCCTTATGAGACTTAACCTTCCGCAGATAGGAATGGTTTTTCCTGATCAATTCATACAGCTTGCAGAAGATAATCAGTATATACATGTTCTTTCACTGATAATACTAAAGAAGACTTGTGATGAGATTAGAAAGCTGATTGTTTCCGGCTATGATGTTAACAGGATTTCAGTTAATATATCGGTAATTGAACTTAGAGATGATGATTTCTGTAATGATATAAATAAGATAATTAAGGACAGTGGAATACCAGAAGGTAAGATAGCTATAGAAATAACAGAATCTCAGAATGAGAATGACTTTATCATTATGAAGGCTAAGATTAATGAGTTAAAGAGTCATGGAATTAAGCTTTATCTGGATGATTTTGGAACAGGTTATTCTAATCTTGAGAGAATTATGGAACTTCCTTTTGATATTATTAAGTTTGATCGGTCTCTTGTTTTAGCAAGTGGAGATAATGAAAAATCCAAAAAAATGGTTGGTAATCTGGCAAGTATGTTCAGTGATATGGATTATTCAGTCTTATATGAGGGAATAGAAAATGAACTGGATGAAAAACGCTGTATAGCCATGTCAGCCATTTATCTGCAGGGATATAAGTATTCAAGACCGATTCCAATAGAACAATTAACAGAATTCTTTGATAAAAATGTGGGGTAGAAGCTTATGGCAAAGTATATTATGGCTTTAGATGCAGGCACAACAAGTAACAGGGCAATACTTTTTGATCATTCAGGGCATATAGTATCTGTAGCACAAAGAGAGTTTACCCAGATATATCCAAAGCCGGGATGGGTAGAACATGATGCAAATGAGATATGGTCCACTATGCTTGGTGTTGCAGTTGAAACTATAGCCAAAGCCGGAATCAGTGCAGAAGATGTAGCAGGAATTGGAATTACAAATCAACGAGAGACTACAATAGTATGGGATAAAGAAACAGGAGAACCTGTCTATAATGCCATAGTATGGCAGTGCAGAAGAACCTCTGAATATTGTGACCAGCTTAAAGAAAAAGGTCTGGGTGAAGTTATTAGATCCAAGACAGGACTTGTTATAGATGCATATTTTTCAGCTACAAAGCTTAGATGGATATTGGAAGAGGTGCCGGGAGTACGGGAAAGGGCAGAAAAAGGAGAGTTACTTTTCGGTACAGTAGATACCTGGCTTATATGGAAGCTTACCCATGGTAGAGTTCATGTTACGGACTATTCAAATGCATCAAGAACTATGATGTTCAACATAAATGAATTAAAGTGGGATGAAGACATATTAAAAGAACTGGGGATTCCGAAGTCTATGCTTCCGGAGGTAAAAGACAGCAGCTTTATATATGGAAAGGCAAGTAAACATATACTAGGAAGAGAAGTTCCAATAGCCGGGATAGCCGGAGATCAGCAGGCAGCCCTTTTTGGACAGCAGTGCTGGGAGAAAGGAAATGCTAAAAATACATATGGAACAGGTTGTTTTCTTCTTATGAATACAGGTGATTCTCCGGTCTTTTCGAATAATGGTCTTGTTACTACACTTGCGTGGGGAATAGATGGAAAGGTACAGTATGCACTTGAAGGTTCGGTATTTATAGCTGGAGCATCCGTTCAGTGGCTTCGTGATGAGATGAGACTTATCGACAG